>CAJFQI010000009.1 GCA_904419005.1 Candidatus Avimonas faecium
CTTTTAAGGAATGCGCGGATGTGCAGGTGGAACATAGCTTTTTCAACCTGCGGTATCCCTTTTGGCATAACCATGGCCTCGCTATCCGGGATTCGGAAATGACCGAACTTTGTCGGGCGGCCCTGTGGTATTCCGACCATATCACCATTGAAAATACCAAGCTTCACGGTATCAAGGCTCTGCGGGAATGTGCCGATGTCAAAATGGCTGGCTGCGATATCGTTTCCCCGGAGTTTGGCTGGTCTGTCCGGGGGATTGAAATGGAGGATTGCGACGCCGAGAGCGAATACTTCATGATGCGCTCCACCGGCCTGCATTTTAAAAATGTACGCATGAAGGGGAAATATTCCTTCCAGTACATTGAGGATTCCGTTTTTGAGGACTGCGTGTTTGACACCAAGGATGCCTTCTGGCACGCCAAAAACGTCACGGTCCGCAACAGCGTCGTAAAAGGCGAATACCTGGCCTGGTACTGCGAAAACGTCACCTTTGAAAACTGCAGGATCATCGGTACCCAGCCCCTTTGCTACTGCAAGGGGCTGAAGCTCATAAACTGTGAGATGATCGACTGCGATCTGGCCTTTGAGCGCAGCGGGGTGGAAGCTACGATTACGACACCGGTGATCAGTATCAAAAACCCCCTGTCCGGCCGTATCATCGTTCCGGCTGTAGGCGAGGTTATCCGGGATATTCCGGGTACGGAAGGGAAGGTCGTGGTGACGGGAGAAGCCAAAAAGCAGGCGGAAAAAATCTGCGCCTGCGGATGAAGAACCCCGGCTTACTCGGCAGAAGCCTGTAAAATCCTCATTTATTAACAATCAAGGAGGAACGAATCATGCTTGGTAATTTTACTTACTGCAATCCGACGAAGCTCTATTTCGGTGACGAATCCCTGAGCTATCTGAACACGGAGCTGCCCAAATACGGAAAGAACGTGGTGCTGATCTACGGCGGCGGTTCCATCAAAAGGAACGGCATCTATGACGAGGTCGTTCGGATCCTGAAGGATAACGGCAAGGAGGTAGCCGAGATTGCCGGCGTCATGCCCAATCCCACGCTGCCCAAATTGTATGAAGGGGTCGCAATCGCCCGCAAGCATCAGGCCGACCTTCTGCTGGCCGTCGGCGGCGGTTCGGTCTGCGACTATGCAAAGGCGGTTTCGGTTTCCGTCAACTGCAAAGAAGATCCTTGGGAGAAGTATTACCAGCGCTTTGAGGAGCCGGACTGCGAAACGCTGCCGGTAGGCTGCGTGCTGACGATGGTGGGAACCGGTTCGGAGATGAACGCGGGCGCGGTCATCACCAATCCGGAAACCAAGCAGAAAATCGGCCATGTTTTCGCCGATGAAAAAATCATGCCCCGGTTTGCCATTTTGAATCCGAGATACACCCTGACCCTTCCGCATTATCAAATGGTTGCCGGCATCTATGACATCTTCAACCATATCTGCGAGCAGTATTTCTCCGGCGAGGACGACAATACCAGCGACTATATCAGCGAGGGGCTGATGCGCTCCCTGCTTCATTCCAGCCGGATTGCCAACAAGAACCCGCAGGATTATGAGGCCCGCAGCAATATCATGTGGACGGCTACCTGGGCGCTGAATACCCTGGTCGCGAAGGGCAAATCCACCGACTGGATGGTGCATATGCTTGGCCAGGCCGTAGGCGCTTACACCAACGCCACCCACGGGATGACGCTGGCGGCGGTTTCCCTGCCTTATTACCGTTACATCCTGCCCGATGGCCTGCCGAAGTTTAGGCGCTTCGCCGTCAATGTGTGGGATGTGGACCCCGCCGGTAAAACCGATGAACAGGTAGCGCGGGAAGGCCTCCAGGCCATGGAAGATTGGATGAAGGAACTCGGGCTGGTGATGAATATTGCTGATCTGGGCGCTACGGAGGAAATGCTGGAAGGGCTCGCCGACGCCACGCTTGTCATGGACGGCGGATACAAGGTGCTGTCCCGCGATGAGATCGTGCGGATTTTCAAAGAGAGCATGGGACAGGCTGTCAATCCGAAGGCGTAGCCTTATCGCTGTGCCGTCCGCGGGATGCTGGCGCCTTCCCTGATAGGAACCGCCCCACCCTTTGAAATGCAGCTCATGGCCGGCGGCTGCTCTACGGGATTCCGGTCGGCAGCGCGCCCCGTACCGTCCTTGATTGCCGCTATGATATATACGGCCCGTAATTCCTATTCGTAAAGGAGTGTTTGGAAAATGATTTACAAAGATTTTCAAGGGCTCAAACTATCCGCTCTTGGTATGGGGGCCATGCGGCTGCCGGTGATCAATGGGGAGGATTCCCGCATTGATGAAAAGGCGGCGGCGGACATGGTGAAGTACGCCATGGAGCATGGGGTTAACTACTACGACACGGCCTGGGGCTATCACGATGGGAATTCCGAGCTGGTCATGGGCAGGGCCTTGGGAGGGTATCCGAGGGAAAGCTATTACCTTGCGGATAAATTCCCCGGATACGATCTTTCAAATATGACCAAGGTGGAATCCATCTTTGAAAAGCAGCTGGAAAAATGCGGCGTTTCCTATTTTGATTTTTACCTGTTTCATAATGTCTGCGAGATGAATATTGACGCCTATTTAGATCCGCGGTACGGTATCTTTGATTATCTCCTGAAGCAGAAGAAGGCCGGCCGCATACGGCATCTGGGCTTTTCCGCCCACGGCAGCTGCGAGGTGATGAAGCGTTTCCTTGAGGCGTACGGGAAGGATATGGAGTTCTGCCAGATTCAACTCAATTACCTGGATTGGCGCTTCCAGAACGCAAAGGCCAAAGTGGAGCTGCTGAACCAGTACCATATCCCGGTCTGGGTTATGGAGCCGCTGCGGGGAGGCAAACTGGCTTCCTTAGCGCCGGAGGATGAAACAAGGCTTAAAGAGCTCCGCCCGCAGGAAGAAATCCCAGCCTGGGCCTTCCGCTTTTTGCAGAGCATTCCCAACGTGGTCGTTACCCTTTCCGGCATGTCGAACAGGGAGCAGCTGCAGGATAATCTCCGTACCTACGAAGAGGAAAAGCCCTTGAACGTGCAGGAAATGGAGACGCTGATGGCCATAGCGGATGAGATGGTGGGCAAAATTGCGCTGCCCTGTACAGCTTGCCA
This sequence comes from Candidatus Avimonas faecium, assembly GCA_904419005.1. Classification (GTDB taxonomy): domain Bacteria; phylum Bacillota; class Clostridia; order Oscillospirales; family Acutalibacteraceae; genus Avimonas; species Avimonas faecium. The sequence goes on from CAJFQI010000009.1 coordinate 3,121, forward strand.
TTATTGCGTGAGCCATTGCCCGCAGGGGTTGGATATCCCCACCCTGCTCGCCTTATATAACGAGCATTGTTTTACCGAAGGCGGGTTCATCGCGCCGATGGCGATGATGGCTATTCCGGAAGAGAAACGTCCCAGCGCCTGTATCGGCTGCCGCAGCTGCGAAGCGGTATGTCCCCAACAGATCAAAATTTCGGAAGCGATGGCGGATTTCGCGAAAAAGCTCAACGCTTAAAAGGGCGGGGAGATGGAATAGCGCCAATTGCCGGATGGATGAAATACGCGTTGGCGGTGGGCCGTGTAGCGTGCCGGACGGGGGAGGGGCTGATGGCGGCGGAAAATGGCCCTGCCTATTCCTATCGCCGATGCAAGGCGTGAAAGAACGTTCTATTTTGGGCGGCTTTATGCCGACAAAATAGAGCGGTACCTGTGACGGGCTCCTTATCAAGAAGCCGGGTGGCGGGCGCGCAGAGCGACGCGGCCGACGCGATTGCCGGGCGCCGATAGGGGAATCCCAGGCGCCGCAGATGCGCAAATCAGAGTATCCGGGTGTAAAAAGCCTGCCTTGTGCTTAAGGCAGGCTTTTTCTCTGCATAGCTTCTGCCGCTCCGCTGCTCAAAGCGAACAGAGGCCGGCGGGGGACGGGATGTGGTGCGGAATCATCGCTGTGTAAACGTTTACAAAAAGCCTTTGCATTTCGGCTGGGGGATGGTATACTACAGGTAGATATAGGTTTCGGGAGTGAGGTTTCTGTATGATTAACGCCAATTACCGCAAGGCGGTTCATTTTGAGCATCCGGATTATATCCCGATGGTCTTCCATATCAACGATTCCTGCTGGGAGAATTACCCGCAGGAGGAGCTGTTTGACCTGATGGAGTCGCACAAATACCTTTTCCCGGATTTTGTCCGGCCGAAGGGGCGGTATATCCCGGATTATGCGCCGATCGCCCGTAAGGATTTCCCCTTTACCGACGACTTTGGCTGTATATGGACGACGATGATGGACGGGATCACCGGCACGGTGACCGGCCATCCGCTGGCGGACTGGGAGGCGTTCAAAACCTACCGGGCGCCGGATCCCGCGGCCTGTATGGGGATCGGGCCGGTGGATTGGGAGAAGGAGGCGGAGCGCATCCGCCGCTCCAAGGAAACGGACGGCGCGGCGGAGGCTTGGCTGCGGCATGGGCACACCTTTCTCCAGCTCTGCGACCTGCGCGGGTATGAAAACCTCCTTTTTGATATGGTTGACGAGGACGAGCGCCTTTGGGCGTTGATTGAGCTGGTGGAAAATTTCAATCGGGCTTTGGTGGAAAAATACATTGCCCTGGGAGTGGATCAACTCAGCTATGCGGAGGATTTGGGCGCGCAGCACGGCCCGATGATTTCGCCGGAGCTTTTCCGCAAATATATCCAGCCCAGCTACCGTCGGCTGATGAAGCCCGCGATTGACAAAGGTCTGATCGTGCACATGCACTCGGACGGCGATATCCGCGAGCTGGCGGACGATTTGATTGAGAGCGGCGTGCAGGTGATCAACCTCCAGGATCTGGTGAACGGGGTAGATTGGATTGCCGGCCGTTTCCGCGGGAAAATCTGTGTGGATCTGGATATTGACCGGCAGAAGATCACCCCCTACGGCACGCCGGAGCAGGTGGACGCCCTGGTGCGGGAAGAGGTGGAGAAGCTCGCAACCCCGCAGGGCGGATTGACCATGATCTACGGCCTGTATCCGGGGATCCCGATGGCCAATGTCAAGGCGCTGATGGACGCCATGGAAAAATACATGTTTTGGTTTGACTGACCGGACGCCCGGCCCCTTCATTCACGGTGAAAAGGAAAAGCGCCGCCGCGAACCTTTCGGGTTCGCGGCGGCGCTTTTCCGCCCGCTGAGGAAACGGCGGCTTATTTGGCGACGGCGGTAAAGCCGAGGTCGTCAAGCTCCTGCACGGCGGTTTGGACGCAGTGGTCGCAGCCGTTGATCGTGACCGTCTTGTCATCCAGCGAGACGGAAAAATCCAGGCCGGCGGCGGTCAGCGCCTTGGTGATCCGCTCTACGCATTTGGCGCAGTGCATTTCGTTTACATAAAGGGTAGTCATACAGGGTCATCCTTTCCAAAAGTATTTTCCACAGCGAAACAGGGAATCGCCTGCTTCGCCGGATTCGGTGTAAAACGGTCGGCTTATTTCATCATTTTTTGCAGGGTGGAAAGCAGCTCATCGACCACCTCGTCATGGCCGGCGCGGATATCGTCCACGACGCAGGTTTTGATATGCTCGCTGAGCAGCGCCTTGCTGAAGGCGTTGAGTGCCGCCTGCACGGCGGAAACCTGCGTCAGGATATCAACGCAGTAAGCGCTCTTTTCCACCATCCCGCGCAGCCCGCGGATCTGCCCTTCAATACGGCTGAGGCGGTTGACCATGTCCCGCATCTCCGCCTCCGGGCGCACCTTGCGCTTGCATTCGGCGCAGACCTTGTTGCATTCGCATCCCATTACAGCTTCTTCCCCCTTAAGCGCAGAGCGTTGGTGACAACGCAGACCGAGCTAAGCGACATCGCCAGGCCGGCGAACATCGGATCCAGCAGCGGCCCGCCGAACAGCGCCAGCACGCCGGCCGCAATCGGGATCCCGATGGTGTTGTAGCAGAAGGCCCAGAAAAGGTTCTGCTTGATGTTGCGCAGCGTCAGACGGCTTAGGCGGATCGCTTTGGCCACGTCGTTCAGGTCGGATTTCATCAGCACCACATCGCCTGCTTCAATGGCAATGTCGCTGCCCGCCCCGACGGCGGCCCCCACATCGGCCTGGACCAGCGCGGGCGCGTCGTTGATGCCGTCCCCGACCATCAGCACGGTTTCCCCGGCCTGCTGGTATTTTTGGACGATGGCCGCTTTATCCTCCGGCAGGACCTCGGCAATCACCTCGTCGGCGCCGACCTGCTTGGCGATCTGCTCCGCGGCGGCCCGGTTGTCCCCCGTGAGCATGACCACCTTCCGCCCGCTTTCGTGCAGCCGGCGGATGGCTTCCGCGCTGGTCGGCTTGACCACGTCGGCCACGCCCAGCACGCCGAGCGCCGTCCCGTCTACAGCGGTGTACAGCAGCGTCCGCCCTTGCGAAGCCAAGCGGTCCGCCTCTTCCTGAAAGGCGCCGCAGGGCACGCCGTTTTCCTCCATCAGCCGGCGGCTTCCGACCAGGATGCACCGTCCGTCCGCCAGCTCGGCCCGGATCCCCCGGCCCGACAGGTTTTCAAAGGAGGCGACGGCCGGCAGGGAGGAGAGGCCGTGTGCCTGTGCACAGTCCCCGACCGCCTTGGCTAGGGGATGGTCGGACATCGCTTCCACAGCAGCCGTCAGCGCGAGCAGCTCGTTCTCCCGTTCCGCCCCGGCTTCTCCGGCCAGGATATCCGTGACGGCCGGCTTGCCTTCGGTAATGGTTCCCGTCTTGTCCAGGAGCACCGCGGTTACGCTGTGCAGACGCTCCAGCGCCTCGCCGCTGCGCACAAGGATGCCGTTTGCCGCGCCCAGGCCGGTTCCCACCATGATGGCGGTGGGGGTGGCTAACCCCAGGGCGCAGGGGCAGGCGATGACCAACACCGAGGTAAAGACCCGCAGCACAAATTCCGCATCCCGGCCCGCGATGGCCCAAAGGACGGCCGCGACAACCGCGATCGCCATAACCACCGGGACAAAAACGCCGGCGACCCGGTCGGCAATCTTTGAGATCGGCGCCTTGTGGCCTTGCGCGTCCTCCATGATCTTGATGATTTTGGAGAGGGTGGTATCCTCGCCGACCCGGTCGACCCGCACCTGCATGGCGCCGTTGTAGTTGACGCTGCCTCCGATGACGCTGCTTCCCGGCGCCTTTTCAACCGGCATGCTTTCCCCGGTCAGCATCGATTCGTCCACGCCGCTTTCCCCCTGCACCACGGTGCCGTCCAAGGGGATGCGCGCGCCGGGGCGGATAAGGATCCGGTCGCCCGGCTTCAGCGTGTCGGAGGGGACCTCCCGTACGGCGTCCCCGTCAAGGAGAAGGGCGGTATCCGGCGTCAGCGCCATCAGCTTCTCAATGGCGCCCTTGGTCTTGCGCTTGCTGCCCGCTTCCAGGTATTTGCCCAGCATGATGAAGGTGATCACCACGGCGGCGGATTCATAATACAGGTGGTGGACATGCATGGCGTTCCAGGGGATTTGATAGGTCAGGTAGAGGCTGTACAGAAACGAGCAGCCGCTCCCGATCGCCACCAGGGAATCCATGTTGGGGTTGCGGTGCAGCAGGGCCTTGAACCCCACGATAAAGAACCGCCGCCCCAGATACAGGATCGGGATGGTGAGCAGCAGCTGGGTAAGCGCGAAGTTGGTGGGGGCGACGTCTGGATCCAGGAAGGAGGGGATCGGCAGCTTATAGGCAAACATCTGCCCCATGGATACATACAGCAGCAGGACCGATAAAACGATCGCGGCAATCAGGGAGCGGCGCTCCTTGCGCCCGTCGGGGTCGGCCTCTTTGCGGGGCTTGGCGGCCTTTTCCCCTTTTTTGGCCGGCACATAGGGGGCGATGCCGAACCCGGCTTTCGTCACCTTCTGCATAATCAGGTCGGGCGTAACCTTCGCCTCGTCGTATGCGATGGTCAGCTTCCCGGTGGCCAGATTGACGTCGCTGCGCTGCACGCCGTCCAGCCGGCGGGTCACCCGTTCCACCGCGCTGGAGCACGCGGCGCAGGTCATTCCATCCACGGTATATACGTCTTCCTTCATGGCTCAGCCTCCTTTAGGAAAAGCAGGAATCTCGGATATCCTTCGGTTTGCGAGAGGGCGTCAAATACCCCCATAGGGTATCCTTACGGCTTTTATAATATACCCCTATGGGGTATTTGTCAAGAGGAACGAAACGGAATACAGCAAAAAAATTGGGGGAAGCGTTTTTCTACGCTTCCCCGATCGGTATTTATTTATCCAGCGGGCCGGGAGGGCCGCCCGGCTTTTCAGGCGAATCCTCTTCGGGCTTGGCCTCCCGTCCGTTTTCCGGCCCGTGAGGCTCCTCGGCCCGTCCCCTTCGCAGGGCAAGGTCGGCCGCAAGGGCGCAGGCCACGCCGGCGGCAAGCATCGCCGGCACATTTTCAATCGCGGCGTCGGCATATTGCAGGCAGCGAAGGACATCGGGTGTGCAGCCGGCGATCCGCCGCATGAGAACGCCGAACAGCCAAAGAAGAAACGCGAACTGCGCCGAGCCGTGCAGGATATCCCGGGAAAAGGGGTGCAGGCTCCGCAGCTCGTGAAGGAGGCGTTTGATCCATTTCATAGGAGGGTCATCCTTTCAGAGGGGGCGGTAGACGGCCGCTCACAGAGCGAAGGGCGCCGCCGCTTAAATGGCAAATAACGGCATCTTGCCTTTCGTCGCGCGGCGGGGTATGATGATAGGGAGGCCTTGCCTGCCCTCAGTATAGCACGGGGCTTTCCCGTGCCTCAATGCAAAAATATTGCCAGCCGCAGGCCGGCGGTAGACAGGAGTTTCGTCTATGAAAATCGGCGCTTCCACTTCAAACTTTTATCCCATGCCCACCGAGGATTCCCTCACGATGCTGCTGGATTTGGGGTTCCGCACTTTAGAGGTATTTATCAATACCGAATCGGAGGCCCGCCCGGCCTTTGCCGGCGAGCTGCGCCGCCGGGCGGAGGCGGGGGGAGGGGAGATCCTGTCCCTGCACTCCTACACCGCGGGCACGGACCCCTATCTGCTTTTTTCGGCCTACCGCCGACGCTTTGAGGACGGCAAGGAGCATTACCGCCGCCTGTTTGAGGCGGCCGCCGTCGCCGGCGCCCGGTATGTGGTCATCCATGGGGATAAGCAGGGGGGCGTCCTGCCGGAGCAGGAGGTGTTTGCCCGGTATGAGGAGCTGTATGAACTCGGCCGCTCCCAGGGGGTAAGCCTTTTGCAGGAGAATGTGGTGCATTTCCGTTCCGCAGATCCCGCCTTTCTCCGCCGGATGCGGGAGACGCTGGGGGAAAAAGCCCGCTTTGCCTTTGATATCAAGCAGTGCGCCCGCTGCGGCCTGGAGCCGGAGGCGGTGATCCATGCGATGGGGCAGGGCCTTTGCCATGTGCATATCAGCGACCAGGGCGAGGGCGGTGACTGCCTGGTTCCCGGCCGGGGAAGCAACGACTTTGCCGCCCTGCGGGATCACTTGCAGGCGCAGGGCTTCCGCGGGGCCTGGATCCTGGAGCTGTACCGGCAGAATTTTGGCGCCCCGTCCGAGCTGGCGCAGGGGCGCCGCTATCTACAGGAACAGCTGAAGGGCTGAGGCCAGAGGTGATGTTGGCTTGCCGTGTCGAACGGTTTTCTGCTCCAGAAGTGTAATATCTTGGGAAAAGATTATATAGAATCTATTGATCGGTATGTTGACTTCTTGGAAAATCATGGTATAATGAGGGACGGCCTGTGTGGCAAAAATACACATTGTTTTTCGCATCGGGGATAATTTGCTGAAATATTTTATCAAATTTATCCTTTAAGTAGAAAAGCATGGAAAAGGAGACGGCATGGAAACAGGGGAAACATGTAGGCAGGGTAACGAGGAATGGGAAGCCGAGAAGCGGCTGGAGGGAAGGACATCGGTGACGGCGGGGAGGCTGGAGCCAATGCCGCTATGGTCGCCGGACAGCGGCGGTTCGGTGATCGTTTGGGGATTCCGCATCCGGTTTTCGGATGGCCGGACGGCTTGCGTCCCGGATCTCTGCGACAGGAAAGAGGAGGCGGAGCGTTTGCTTGACCGTTTGGTCGGCGCGGAACTGACGCCGGATTTTCTGCCGGATATTCTGGACGATTATCTAGGGGAGATATACGGCTTGCCTTTTTCGCGAAAAAGTTGACAGGCTCCTTGCGCCGGGCATAAATCATATGGTATACTAATCCTGTCTCCATACCCTTCCGGTGGAACGCTTCCGCGGGCAGGGACAGGGGAAGAGGCGGTTTCGGCCGGCATCTCTCATGGGGAGGATGGCGCAGGCCGGCCGCTGGAAGGGAAAGGGATTCCATATGAAGTGTCCTTTTTGTGGGTATACGGAAAGTAAAGTGATTGATTCCCGGCCGACGGACGAGGGGTCCCGTATCCGCCGCCGCCGGGAGTGCCTGAACTGCGCCAAGCGCTTCACCACTTACGAGATTATTGAGAGCTTGCCGATCATTGTGGTCAAGAAGGATAAAACCCGGGAGCCGTTTGACCGGCAGAAGCTGTTCAACGGCCTGCTGCGCGCCTGCGAAAAGCGCCCGGTTTCAATTGAGACGCTTGAAAAGGCGGTCGATGAGATTGAGGCGGCATTGCAGAATTCCCTTGACCGGGAGGTAACCTCGCTTCAGGTAGGGGAATACGCGATGGAAAAGCTCAAGCAGATCGACGAGGTCGCCTATGTGCGGTTCGCTTCGGTTTACCGGCAGTTCAAGGACATTACCAGCTTCCGGGATGAGATTAACAAGCTGCTGACGTAATCGGGCGCTGCGGCGTTTCGGCCCGGTACGCGGATGCCTGTGACAAAAAGTAGGAACGCCGAAACAGGAAGAAGCCCTGCGCGTTTTGAACGCAGGGCGGCTTTTTTGCCTATTGGCCTGGGACAGCAGGGCGCTTTACGGCGCTTTGCCGTCCCGGGCTTTTTCTTTTTCCGGATGCGGGCCTGTATGCATATCCCGCCGCTTTCTATCCAAACTAAGAACGATTGCCCTACGGCCGCGGGCGGAATTGATCAGGCAGAGGCTGGGCAATGTCGGGATGCGAAAAGCATGTAAACGGGGAAAGGAACGATGTAAATGGTAAAAAAGACAACGCAGGCGGTCTTTTGGACCGCCGCCGGGCAGGCGCCGGCGCAGTATCCATGGCTGTCGCAGAATGCGGAATGCGAAATAGCGGTGGTCGGCGGAGGGCTGACCGCCTGCCTTTGCGCCCTGCGTTTTGCGCAGGCCGGATACGATACGGTGATGGTGGGGGCGGAGCCGGTCGGCTACGGAGGCACGGCGGCATCCAGCGGGATGATGGGCCTTGATGCGGAGGGCTGCCTGAGCGAGCTGGTAGAAAAGATCGGCGCCGACCGGGCGATGGCGGCGGTCCGGCTTTTCCGCGAGGCGATAGACCGTCTGGAAGCGCTTTGCCGAGAGAATGCAGCGGGCTGCGCCTTCCGCCGTATGGATACGCTGCGGTATGCTCAGCAGAGAAAGGGAGCGGAGGTTATCCGCCAGGAATTTTCCCTGCGCCTGCACAACGGGATTGACGCGGAGCTGCTGAGCGCCCACAATGCGGCGGAGCAGTTTACGTTTCCCATGGAAGCCGGCGTTTATTCCCGCGGGGCGGGGGCGCAGACGGATCCGTACCGCCTTGCCCATACGGCGGCGGCCCTGGCGGCGCAGGCCGGCGCGCGGATTTACGAGAATACCGGCGTATCCGTCGTCGATCATGGCGAAGAGGGGAAAGTCCGGCTGGAATGCGGGACCGGACACACCGTCAACGCCCGCTATGCCGTCATTGCCGCCGGCCTTGATACGGACAAGCAGTGCGGCGGCCTGGAGCGCACGGCCACGGCCTACACGGTGGTTACCGAGCCGGTGGAAGAGTTTTCCGGCTGGCGTGGCCCCTGCATCATCCACACGCAGGAGGAGCCGCACCTTTCCCTCACCGTGACGCCGGACAACCGGATCCTGATCGGCGGCACCGGCTCCGCGCTGGTCGACGAGCATGGGAGGCTGGCCGGCGTGCTGGATTTGTCTTCCGCCGGGCAGAAGCGGTATGAGCAGCTGGAAAAGCGGCTGCGCGCCATGTTCCCGGCCATCCGCGGCATTACGGCGGAGTATGTATACGCCTCCCGCGTCGGCCGGACAGGGGACGGGCTTCCCGTGATCGGCCGGCTGCCGCAGGAGGACCGCATCGCCTATGCGCTGTGCTGCGGGGAAAACGGGCCGCTGTACGCGGAAATTGCCAGCCGCCTCCTGGTTGAGCAGTACCAGGGCCGGGGCAATCAGGATTTGGGCCTCTTTTCGCCCAGGCGCGAATGGCGCGTCAAGCATTAACCGGCCGTCGGCTGCCGTGCAAAAAGCCGGGGCTGATCCGGCGCTGTGGCCGGCGGAATCGCATACGGCTGAAGGTCGCGATCCATAGGAATGTCCGGCCGGTTCTGCATTTCCAAAGCAAAAAACAGGGGCTTGGATTCCAAGCCCCTGTTTTTTGTATCTGCTTGCTGGTGCGGAATTACATATTGCGGCAGGGAGAGCCACCTACGGTAAAAAGAAGAAGCGGGGCACCTCACAGGTTATTGTAGCCGTTTTCCTTGAGATACGCGGCGTAATCTACCAGCCCGACGTTCATATCAACAGCGGTAGAAATGCCGTCCACCCGGCCGCTGCTGGTGTACTGCCAGATTTTGTACTCCCCGGTATAGGTGACGGTGCTGTTATACTGCGCCAGCCATACGTCGGCGGTCAGACGGCTGGCCTCAAGGTTATAGGTCAGCCAGCCCTTGTCGGCGTACACCATGGGGTAATAGCCGCCCTTGCGCACCTCGTCGCAGAAGGCGTTGACGATATCGGTGCGCTGCTTCGCGCTCAGGCTGTTGGCGCGGGCGGAGGGATCTCCCACCAGCTCGGTGTCAATGATGACCGGGTAAGACACGGTGTAGTTTTTAATGGCGTTCAGGGTATAACGCGCTTCCTCGCGGGCCTCTTCCTCAGTAATGGCCTGGGTGAAGAAGTATACGCCGCAGTCCACGCCCGCCGCGTTCGCCCCCGCAATATTTTTCTCAAACTGCACGTCCATGACCAGCTTGGCCGTTCCGTAGCCGCGGAAGCCGACCCGAATCAAAGCAAAATCGATTCCCGCCGCCTTTACCTTTTTCCAGTCGATCGTTGACTGGAAGGTGGACACATCAATGCCGACCTTGGAGCTCAGCACCCCGTCGGAATCAAAGTAATACCGGATCCCACCCATGGTCTGGTAGCCTGTCACCGGCTTTCCGCCGTAGTAATAATAGGTTTTTCCATCGTTGACATACCAGCCGTCCTTCGGCGGGGCCTGGGTCGTGGTGGTGCTCCCGCTCGTCGTCGTTGAGGTTTCTCCGCCCGGGGCCTGGGTGGTGGTCGATCCGGAGGAGGAAGTCGTAGACCCTTCGGCAGAGGTGGTTGTCGTATTGCCGGCAGTGGTCGTCGTGGTCGTAGTCGTGGTGGTCGTCGCCTCCGTAGTGGTGGTGGTCGGCTTGGGGGGAGGGGCAACGGAGGGCAGCGTGTCCTCAACCGGGGTCTCCGGCTCCTGCGGGCGCTGCGCCTGCGGGTCCTCGCTTACATATTCCTCCCATTCCTCCTCGGTCATATCCACACCCTCCGGCTTGGTGGGCTCCGTCGGTTTGGTAGACTCTGTCGTGGAATCCGAGGGGCTGGCCGTTGTGGAAGGGGCGGTCGTCTGCGTCTGCTGATATTCCGTCGCCCCCGCATCCTTTGCGGTGCCTGTGCCGGCGATCGGGATGGGATCCGGCGTCTGGGCCTTCTGCGGCGCGCTGCAGCTGCAGAGCACGGCGGCCAGGACGCACGCTAAGGCGCCGGCAAGCCCTCGTTTCCATAAAGCTTTCAATACAATCCCTCCCGCGGTCACGGCCTACAAAGGCATGGATGTAGGGCCAATGTAAGAGCCGTTTTTGGCGCCGAATGAAAAAGGCATCACCCGGTTTATCCATTCCTTCTTAAAATGCACTCCAAGGATCTTGAAACAGGTGCTAAACAAATCAAAGAAAAATCGGCTGGCTGAAAACGTTCGCTTTTTATTATAGCATAAGGGGTCATTATCTGAAAAGGGGAAAACCAGTATTTCTGGCAATTTCCATGTTTTTCTTGCCTTTATTGTTGCAATTTCGGCCTCCGTGGGCCGGCAGGCGGCGCAAAACGCGGAAGAGGACGGGAACGGGTGCAGCTCCGGCATCCATCCGCTAGGCCTTTTCCGCTTTTGGCGGGGCCGTTTATGCGCCGGACCGCCTCCGCTGCCGGGCTCCCGGCGTTTGGCGCAAAAAAAGCAGGCCCGTTATCGCCTGCCTTTTCACAAAGTTTTCGTAGAGTTACACACTCTACGAAGAGGATATCCTTTCCAACTTGTGCTTAATTGTAGCACATCGCTTCCTAAAAAGCAACCCGGATTTCAATATTTTGAAAAATTTTTCCAGTCTGTGGCTATCCCTCACGAAAATCCCCCCTATTTGTATCCGTCGGATGATTTTTTCCGGCGGATGCGCCGTCACTCAAGCCGTCAATTTTCCCGCGGGCGGAAGCCAGGCGGGGGAGTGGTGACTGAATAAAGGAAAGGATGATTCGAATCATGGCGAAGAAGGGTCGCAACATTTACAAAAGGAAGGACAGCCGCTGGGAGGGGCGTTATATCAAAGGCTACGCGGCATCCGGCAGCGTGCAGTACGGCTACGTCTACGGCAAAAGCTACCGCGAAGCGCGGGAAAAGCAGCTCCAGGCGCAGGCGGCGCTGCAAAACGGCTGCCCTGCGGCCCCGCAGCACAACAGGCGGTTTGACGCCTACTGCGAGGAATGGCTGACGCTCAACCGAAGCCGCGTCAAGCGGTCCACCTACGTGAAATATCACAACATCATCCATAACCATATCCTTCCCCATCTGGGCGGGAGGCAGCCCCAGCGGCTGAGCGCGGCGGCGGTTGAGGAGTTCAGCTACCGCCTGCTGACCGCCGGCTCTCTCCGCTGCGGGAAAGGGCTTTCGCCAAAAACGGTTAAGGATATTTTAACCGTGCTCCACGCGATCCTGGACTATACCGCGCGGCAGATGGGAGGAGGGTTCCCAGCCGTGGAAATCGTCTACCCCAAGGAAGCGAGAAAGGAAATGCGGGTGCTTTCGCGCGAGGAGCAGGAGCGTTTCGTCCGGTATCTGCTTTCCGGCATGGACTGCTGCAAATTCGGGGTTCTCCTGGCCCTGCTGACCGGTATGCGGATCGGCGAGGTGTGCGCGCTGCGCTGGGGGGATATCTCGCTCCAGGACCGGACGATCCGGGTCGGCTCCACCATGCAGCGGCTGCAGGTTCTTGACCCGTCCGCGGCGGGCAAGACCGAGATCGTTGTGGGCGAGCCGAAAAGCGAGACCTCAAAGCGGCTGATCCCGCTGACCGATTACGCCGCCGCGCTCTGCGTCCGGATGAGCGCGCCCGGCCCGGCGGCGTTCGTGCTCACCGGGCAGGCCGGGCGGTTCATGGAGCCGCGGGCGATGCAGTACCGGCTGGCCGGGTATACCAAGGTGTGCGGCCTGGAAAACGTCAATTTCCATGCGCTCCGCCATACCTTTGCCACCCGATGCGTGGAGGTGGATTTTGAAATCAAATCTCTAAGCGAGATTTTAGGCCATTCCACCGTGAAGGTGACGCTTGATCGCTACGTCCATTCGTCGATGGAACTCAAGCGGGAAAACATGCAGAAGCTGCCGGCTATCGGGTTTTAAAAATAAGCCGTCAAAAATCCCCGTCAAACAGGGGCGGTCCCCCTGGAAAACCTCGGTTTTCCAGGGGGCTTTTGTATAGTGTGTAACTCTATGAAAGCCGGAAATACCAGGGTATCCCTTTTCCTCCTGCAAGGCAATCCCCCTTCCCGGAATGCGGGCAGGCAGAGAAAAAACGGCGAGTGTGTAACTCTATGAAAAGAGGGGCCCGCCGATTGCTGCAAAGGAAGAGGGTATTTATGCGCGATGGATTTGCCTTGTCCGCCGAAGAAAAGAAGCACATCTGCCGCATGGCAGCGGAAAATTTGAAAGCCATGCGCGGATATCTCGGCTGGTCGCAAAGCACGCTGGCGGCCTGCGCCGGGACGACGCGCCGGCATATTTCCGAGGTTGAGCGCGGTAAGACGCCGCTGACCTGGACGCTGTTCGTGGCGCTTTCGGCTATTTTTGCCTTGAACCCCGAAACCTGTCATCCCCTCGTTTATCGTCGGATGCTGACGAAGGAAGTCATCCTCTACCTTTCCCAAAACCGGCTGGACCGGACGCGGCTGCTCCGCGCCCTTGATGGGAACAGGCGGCCGCCGAGGACAGCCGAGGAGGCTTCCGGAAAGGGTGCGTTATGACCATAGCGAGAAAAGTAAAAAAGGCTTGGAACCTTGTGACCACCGTCGTCGTCCTCCTGGTTGCTGCGGCGGCCGTCCTGCTGGTGGGGCTGCGGCTGTTCGGCCTGCAAACCTATACCGTCCTTTCCGGAAGCATGGAACCGACCTATCCGACCGGCTCCCTGCTCTATGTGCGCAAGGCGGCGCCGGAGGAGGTGACGGTGGGACAGCCCATCACCTTTGTGCTCAATGAAGACCTGGTGGTGGCCACCCACCGCGTGATTGCCATAGATGCCGAAAACCAGTATTTCTACACCAAAGGGGACGCCAACGAAGCGGCGGACGGCGCTCCCGTCCATTTTAACAACCTAATCGGCGTGCCGGTATTCCACATCCCTTATCTCGGCTATGTGGCGAATTATGTGCAGAAGCCGCCCGGCCTGTACGTCACGATCGCCGCCGGCGCCGTGCTGCTCTTTCTCCTTTTCCTCCCCGACCTTCTCGGGCTATGGAAAAAGGAGGAGAAGACCCCGGATGCCTCCGATCCCGCGAACGGTCCCTCGGGCGCCGGCCCGTCCGGAACCCCTCCGGGCCAATAACGCCGCGAGGCGTTCGCCGTATACGGCGTTATGGAAATCAGGAGAAAGGAGGAGAACGATGTGAAAAAGAAGATTCTGATCCCGGCTCTGGCCGTGCTGGCGCTGCTCTGCTGCCTCGCCGGCGGCTCGCTGGCCTGGCTGACGGCCCGGACGCAGACCATTGAAAACGTCTTTACCGTCGGCAATATTGACATTGCGCTGGCGGAAACCAAGACGGACTTCAAGATGGTCCCGGGCTGCGACATCGCCAAGGATCCGGTGGTTACCGTCAAGGCGGGCAGCGAAAAGTGCTACCTGTTTGTCGAGGCGGCGGAGTCGGCAAACTTTGACGACTTCTTGACCTACGCGCCGGCGGACGGTTGGACGGCGCTGCCGGATCACGAAGGTGTCTATTACCGCATGGTGGATGCGAGCAGCGCCGACCAGGCGTTCCCTGTTCTCGCGGGCAGCAAGGTGTCGGTCAAGGGGACGGTCACCAAGGACATGCTCGACAAGATCGCCGACGATACCGATCCGGAACCGACCCTGAGCTTTACGGCATATGCCGTGCAGTTTGCGAACGGGCAGGGCAGCTTTGCTCCGGCCGACGCCTGGGCACTGGCGAAACCGGCGGCCCCGTAAGCGCAGCGTCTCCTTATTATGCGGCAATGACCGGCTTCTATACATAGCCGGCCGAAATATTGCAGAAAAAAGAAAGGAAGTCTTGCAGTCATGAACGCAAAGAAAAAGATCCTCTCCGTTGGGCTGGCCGCTTCTCTGGCCGCCGTCGCCGTCGTGGGCTCCTCGCTGGCCTATTTCACCGACACCGACGCCAAGGACAACGTCTTCACCATCGGCAACGTGGGCATTGTCCTGACTGAGCCGAAATGGGACGAGGGCGGCGCGGAGGAAGCGCTGGATATGTATCCCGGCGAAGCGGTTGCCAAGGATCCGACCGTAACCAACGACGGCAAAAACCCGGCGTTTGTCCGCGTCAAGGTGGAGTTCCCGGCCGGGATCAACATGACCTATGAGGCCGAAAACAGCTATGAGGCGAACACCTGCAACGAGGGCTGGGTGTACAACGAGGACGACGGCTACTTCTATTACACCAAGGTTCTTGAAGCCGGCGCTTCCACCCCCGCTGTGTTCAGCCGCGTGCGCCTGGGCACCGACGCGACCAACAACACGGAGGGCGCCGAATCCACCATCAAGGTGACCGCGGAAGCGGTGCAGGCTCAGGGCGCGAAGCCGTCCTTTGCCGCTGTCCAGAATATGACGGTGGAAGAAATCGCCGCCTGGTTCGGCACCTGCATGGCGTAACGAATCGGCGTGAGTCCGTTTCTACAGTCCCTGCCCCCGCTGGGGGCAGGGCAGCCACGGGGGCCCCGGCAGGACGCAGAGCCGGCGGGGGCCTTCCTGGCTGCCCTGCCGGCTGCGGTGGGGGAGAGGCCCAACCGGCAGATGCGAAGCGGACAACCCCTGTAATCCAAAAAGCGAGGAGTGGATACACCATGAAAAGCAGGCTTTTGGCCGGCGCGCTGATCGCCGCCTGCCTGTCCATCCTGGCCTATGGGTCGCTGGCTTATTTCACGGCGGAGGATGCCGCCGACAACGTCATCACCGCGGGAAACATTGACATTGCGCTGAAGGAGACCGCGATTCCCGAAGGGGGCGGCGATCCCGTGCCCTTTGTCGATCTGGAGGGCGTGATGCCGGGCGGGGAGGCGTCCAAGATCGTGCAGGTGGAAAACACCGGCGGCCATCCGGCCTATGTGCGCGTGCGCCTGGAAAAAACCATCACCCTGGCCGAGGGCGTGGACGGGGAGGCGGATGCGTCACTGGTCGCCCTGGACATCAACGCCGACCAGTGGACTCTGAAGGACGGCTATTACTATTATAGCGAGGCCCTGGCCCCCGGCGAGACGACCGCGCCGCTGTTTACCACGGTGCGCTTTGCGGCGCAGATGGACGACCGGTACCAGGACAGCAAGGCGGAGATCGCCGCCTATGCCGGCGCGGTGCAGGCCGAGAACAACGGCGGCAGCGCCCTTGAAGCGGCCGGCTGGCCGGCGGAATAGGAAGGGGAGGCAAGGCATGAAAACCAAGAAAACATCCCGTCCGGCCGGACGCCGGCTCCTGCCCCTCCTGCTCAGCCTGGCCCTGCTGCTGGCCGCCGCGGCGCCGGCGGGGCCGGTGTCCGCGAACGGCACGCAGGCGCCGCCCGCAGCCGAAAGCGGCCTGATCCTGGATAAAACCGCCGTACCGGACGGCAGCGGCGGCTACACCATCCGGCTGGAGGCGTATACCACCGGCCGGGTGGAATCAACCGAGAAGGTCGTCCCCACCGACATCGTGCTGGTTTTGGATCAGTCGGGGTCAATGGACGACGAGATCACCGTCGGCACGCGGGACTACTACACCGCACTGTGGTCCAATTTGAACGTTGTCGCCGCGAGCTATGGCACCCTGTATTACCTGGACAACGGCGTATACCGGGAAGTCAGCGTTACGCATAGAACCATTTTGGGTATCGGTACCTACTATTACCGCTATACGGACGCCAACGGCGTACAGCAGACGTTGGAAAGCGGATTTTGGCTTGGCTCGGTCCCGGAGCCCCTCAACGGCAACCTCTATGCCAAGAGGACGGCGAACGAGCAGATCTCCCGGCTTGAGGCGCTGAAGGATGCGGCCGGCATCTTTGCCGGCCAGGTGGCGGAAAGCGCCAAGGGGCCGGACGGCATTGCCGGCACCGACGACGATGTGAACCATCGGCTGGCTGTGGTCGGCTTCGCTGACAGCGGCAATTGGTATGGATACCGCAACACCGAGCTTTTCGTCGGGAAGGATGCCTATCGCTATGGCAGCGACGCGCCGGAGCATTACGGCGAGGCCCTGCAGGATATGAGCACCGACGAAGGGCAGGGCAACATCGCCGCCTCCATCAATGAACTGGATGCCAACGGCGCCACCTATGCCCAGTACGGCATGGAGATGGCCAACGGGATCCTGAACACCGTCACCGACCCGGAACGCAACAAGGTCGTTATCCTGTTTACCGACGGGTATCCCGGCCAGAATTCCAGTTCCTACGACGCCGACGTGGCCAATGCCACGATCGCCCAGGCGAACACGGCCAAGAGCGGCGGCGCGGTGGTCTATGCGGTCGGCATCTTTGACGGCGCGGATCCCTCCACGCCGGGCGATGTCAACGGCAATGCGACCGCCCAGTCCAACTATTATATGCAGCAGGTGTCGTCGAACAATGGCAAGGTACAAAATCCCAGCTATTACCTCGCCGCTTCGGACGCCGGTTCCCTCAATGAGATCTTTGAGCAGATCAGCGACAGCATTTCCCGCCCGGACATCTCCCTCGGCGCGGATACGGTGATCCGGGATATCGTGTCCCCGTACTTCACCCCGCCGGCGGATAAAGCGTCCATCACGGTCGGCACCGCCGCCTACAATGGGGACGGGACCTTTGCCGACCCGGTCCCCTTGGCAGACCCGCAGGTGGAGCTGAAATCGGACGGCGCGATGGAGGTCAAGGGCTTTGATTTTGACCAGAATTTCGTGACGGATACCGCCAAGGCGGACGGCACCTACGGCAGCAAGCTTGTCATCACCTTTACCGTCCGGCCCAAGGGTGGCTTCTTCGGCGGCAACAGCGTCCCGACCAACGGCGAGGCATCCGGCGTGTACCGCGGCAGCGGCGAGCTGGTGGAGCTCTTCCCGCAGCCGGAGGTCAACGTCCCTCTGGACTATGACTACGCCACCAGCGACCAGACCATCTACCTCGGGGAAACGGCCGACCTGGCAGGCCGCCTCGGCCATGCGCAGGGCTATGTCCCGGACGGCGTCAACAACGCGTTCGTGAACATTGCCTACCAGGTCAAAGACCCCGCGGGTACGGTGGTAGGGGCCTATACCATCCCGGCCGGGCAGACGTCTGGCTTCTGGGCCTGGGCGGGCAGCGCGAGCCCGGCGCTGACGCAGGATACCCGTTATACGGTGGAGTGCACCGTCACCCCGACCGAAAGCCCGGAAGGCGGGCAGGAAGCCTTGTCCGTCCCCGGCGATTTCACGGTGTACGTCCGTTCCGGTTCCCTGACCATTACCAAGTGGGGCGGGCAGAGCGGCGAGACCTACCTCTTCCGCATCCTCAAGGACGGCGCGGCGTTTATGACCGTCCCGGTGGAGGCCGGCGGCTCCGTTACGGTGGTCCAGCTTGCGAAAGGGAACTACACGGTGCAGGAGGACGCCACCTGGTCGTGGCGGTACCAATCCCCCCGCTACAATACGCAGACGGTGACGTTTGCCGGGGAGACCGTCCAGGCAGAGGTCGTCTGCACCAACGATGACCGCGATCCCTATTGGCTCAACGGGTATGACCGGGCGGCCAACCGGAAAGGAGGGGCCGACTGATGCCTTACCAAGGAAAACATCTCCGGAAAAATACCGGAAGCCGTCGTTTTTCCCGTAAAGCGCTGGCCCTTTGCGCCGCCCTTGTCCTGGCGGCCGGCGGCGCGGTCGGCGGCACAGTCGCCTGGCTGACCGCTGTAGACGGACCGGTTGAAAACGTCTTCACGCCGGCGCAGGTTTCCTGCGCGGTGGACGAGGACTTCAGCCCGTCGACCGGCGTCAAGGAGAATGTGCGGGTGCAGAACACCTCCAACGTTCCCGCCTATATCCGCGTCCGCCTGGTCGGCTATACGGAAAATTCCGCCGGCGAGATTATTGCCGGGACCGGCGTAACGCCGGACATTGCGGCGCCGCAGGGCTGGATTCTGTCTGACGGCTACTACTACTGCCAGGCGCCGGTTGCCGCCGGGGCGTATACGCCGGAGCTGATTCCGGCGTACACCCTCACGGAGGACAGCCAGGTGCTTGAGGTGCTGGCCGAAGCGATCCAGAGCCAGCCGGCCGCCGTCGTGCAGGACGCCTGGGGCGTCACCCTTGACGCCGACGGCCTAATCCAAGGATAAGGGGGCGAGAAGATGGAGATGGGAAAACCGATGAAAAAAGCAATCCGAAAGGCCGCTTCCTTCCTCCTGGCGCTGGCGGCAGCCGCCAGCCTGTCCGTCCCCGCTTTCGCACAGGACGCGTCCGTAACCTTTGACGGCAGCGCGAGGGAATTTCTCTTCGCGCCGGGGAGCAGCGAATCCCCGACCGACCTGTTCGCCGATTTCAAGGGGGTCATGCCGGGCGACACCCTGACCCAGAAGATCACGGTGCGCAATGAGGTGGACAACCAGGTCAAGGTAAAAATCTATCTGCGCTCCCTCGGCGCGGCGGAGGGATCGCAGGAATTCCTTTCGCAGATGAACCTGACCGTGACACAGGACGGCGATTCCGAGCTGTTCGCCGCCCCGGCCGACCAGACGGACGGCCTGAGCGATTGGGTGTGCCTCGGGACCTTCTACTCCGGCGCGGACGTGAACCTTGAGGTAACGCTCTCCGTCCCGGAGACGTTGGGGGACGGCTTCCAAAACGCCGCCGGGACCCTGCGGTGGGAATTCAAGGCGGAGGAGCTGCCGGTAGAGCCGGGTGATCCGAAGCCGCCTCAGACCGGGGAGCGGCTTCCCGTCTGGCCGTTTCTGGGCGCCGGCGCCGCGCTCCTGTGCCTCCTGCTGCTCATCCCGCTGGCTAAGAGGAAGCAGCGGCAGGATAATCCGAACAAATAACCCAGCAAAGCGGCCAGGCCGGGCGATGACCCGGCCTGGCTGTTCCCGTCGTGCAAAAGCCGGCTGCCTGCGCAGAGCCGCCGGCCGCGAAGCGGGGTCATGCCAAGGAATCCATCCCGGCGGCTTGCCGGGAAACGAAAGGAATGCGCTATGAATCCGATATGTACGCCTCCGCTTTCCCGGCGGCAAAAGGAGAACTGGTATCCACAGCTCCCGGCTTTGCAGATGACGCCGGAAGGGATCGCTGCCTTTTTGCGCGGCTTTGAGGCGAAGGGGCGCCGGGATGGGACGATCCACAGCTACCGCCGCGTCCTTGAACGGCTGTACCAAGGGCTGCCGGAGGACAAAGGGCTGGACGGCGAGCGGCTTGACCGGTGGGAAAGAGGGCTGCTTGAAAACGGGGACTCGCCGCGGACGGTTAACGTGAAGATTGCCGCCGTCAACAGCTTCCTAGGATATTGCGGGCGCCGGGACCTGCAGCTCCGCCCGCTGCGTCTGTCCGAAGAGGAGATACAGCCCGAGCTGACGAGGGCGGAGTACCGCCGGCTGCTCCAGGCGGCGAAGGCCGGCGGCAAGGAACGAACCTATCTGCTGGTCAAAACGATATGCAGCACGGGGATCCGGCTGCAGGACATCCCTCAAATGACGGTGGAAAATATCGCGCAGGGAGGCGTGACGCTTTCCTCCGGGGAGAGGCTTTCCCTCCCCGGCGCGCTGCGGCAGGAGCTGCTGGATTTCGCCCGGAAAACCGGCGTCCGCTCCGGCAGCCTCTTCGTAACCCGCAGCGGCGAGCCGATGGACCGGGTGAATATCAACCGCTCAATCAAGAGCCTGTGCCGCGACGCGCGGGTTGCCGAGGAAAAAGCCACCCCGCTCTGCCTGCGCAAGCTCTATCAAAGCACCTATGCCGGCATCCGGGAAAACGTTGACGTGCTGGTTGAGCAGGCGCATACCCGCCTGCTGGAAAAAGAGGAAGAAAACGTCGGCTGGAACGTATAAGCCAGCCCTTTCCGGCTAGTGAAGCCGGCGGAGGGGACCGCCTGAAGAAAAGGCTGGATAAAAAGGATAAAGCGAAAGCCAGCGTCGTTTGACGCTGGCTTTCGCTTTGGTAAGCCTTGGCACCAAGGCACAAGGCTATTGCTTTTTGCAGCGGTTTAAGCGCGGTTGGCGCTGCCCAAAACCTTCTCAATCTTGTGCTTAACCACCGCAGTGATGGCGTCGCGGCCGTCGCCCAGGTACTGACGGGGGTCAAAATGGGAGGGGTTTTCCGCCAGGTGCTTGCGCACGCCCGCGGTCATTGCCAGGCGGAGGTCGGAGTCGACGTTGATCTTGCAGACCGCCATGCTGGCCGCCTTGCGCAGCATATCCTCCGGGATGCCGATCGCATCGTCCATCTTGCCGCCGAACTGGTTGATCATTGCGACGTACTCGGGCATAACCGAGGAAGCGCCGTGCAGGACGATCGGGAAGCCGGGCAGGCGGTCCATGACCTCCTGCAGGATGTCAAAACGCAGCTGCGGCTTCTGGCCGGGCTTGAATTTGTAGGCGCCGTGGCTGGTGCCGATGGCGATGGCCAGGGAGTCCACGCCGGTGCGGGTTACAAAATCCTGGACCTGGCCGGGATCGGTATAGGAGGCCTTGTCCGCGTCGACGTTGACCTCGTCCTCAATGCCGGCGAGCTGGCCGAGCTCCGCCTCAACCGTCACGTTGCGCGGATGGGCATATTCGGCAACCTGCTTAGCCAAAGCGACGTTTTCCTCGTACGGCAGATGGGAGCCGTCGATCATGACCGAGGTGAATCCGCTGTCAATGCAATCCTTGCAGAGCTCAAAGCTGTTGCCGTGGTCAAGGTGCAGGGCGATCGGCAGCCCCGTCTCTTCCACAGCCGCCTTGACCATCGCGGTCAGATACGCGGAATGGGCGTATTTCCGGGCGCCGCCGGAGGCTTGAAGGATAACCGGGGAATTCAGCTCCTTGCAGGCTTCGACGATGCCCTGAACGATTTCCATGTTGTTGACATTGAAAGCGCCGATGGCGTAACCACCTTCGTAGGCTTTTTTGAACATCTCTCTGGTGTTTACAAGCGGCATGGGGATCAACCTCCTGTTTTTTTATTCACATCCAGTATACAATATTTTTTGCGAAAGGGAAAGGGGAGGGACGCGGGAGCTGTTAAAAATTTATCGCGCGCGGCCAAAAGAAGTTTGTGAAATTTGCCGTTTCCGCCCGGATGGCGCCGGGACGATACCGATCACGGCAGCCTCCTGCGAAAGTACGGGGGTCGCCCCCGGCAGAGGAAGGTGGGCATATCGGCCTCCCGTCATCGCACCAGTTCGGGATGCCGGCGGCAGTAATGGAAAATATACTGTTGCGCGATCCCGGCGCATTCCCCGAAATCCGCCGGGGTGCAGCCGGGGAAGAGCGATTTCATCGCCCTTTTCATCCATACGTCAAGCGGGAAAGCCTCCATGCGGGCCATGCCGTAGAGCAGCACGCACTCCGCCACCTTCGGGCCGACGCCCCGGATGGTTTGCAGCCGGGCCCGCGCTTCCGGCAGCGGCAGGGCGGCGACGGCCTTTAGGTCAATATCGCCGCCGGCGACCTTGTGCGCGGCGTCAAGGAGGTAGCCCGCCCGCCATCCGGCGCGAAGGGGGGCCAGGTCGGCCTCCGAGCACCCGGCGAGAGCCTCCGGCGTTGGAAAGGCGCGGGCCATGCCGTCCGGCTCGCCCGGGTCGCTGCCGCACGGTTCCCCGAACAAGCGGCAGAGCCGGGCGACAATCCCCTGGATCCGCTTGACGTTGTTGTTTTGGGAAAGGATAAAGGAGATCAGCGCTTCCCAGGCATCCTGCCGCAGGACGCGGATCCCCGGTGCGTACCGCGCGCATTCCCGCAGGGCGGGGATAGCGAGATAGCCCTCCCGCAGCGCCGCGTAGTCGCGGTCCAGGTCAAAATACGGCCGCCAAAAGCCCTCAAACTCTTCCCGGGTGCAGGCAAACAGCACCCCGCGCTCGTCCTGCTTTACAAAAAGGGGATGGCTTCCGGCCACGCCCCGCCAGCCGTCCCCGTCCCGCCGGAACCGGAAGCATTGGCCGCAGTCGAGGGTATCCTCGAGATTGAAAAGGGCCAGGCCCTCAACCAGCACCCCCTGCGCTTTCTGCGTTACCTGCATGATATCCATCCTTCCCTGAGCGGCTGCCGCTGCCTGTACAATTATAGCAGAATATGCTATGATAATCCATAGCCGTGCGGCTCGGATACCGGCCGCCAAAAGAAAGGATGGATTTCATGCGGGAGGATATCACCAGTATCCCGGTAAGCGAAGTGTTTGAACCGAAAGACGGCTGCCCCATCTGCCGGATGCGCGACATGCTGGAGGCCCGGGTGACCGAGTATATAACCGGCGCGGCGATGATGGAGCCGGACGTCCGTCAGGAGACGAACCGCCTCGGTTTTTGCATTGACCATTACCGGATGATGCTGAAAAAGCGCAACCGCCTCGGGGTGGCGCTGATTTTGGAAAGCCATCTCAATGAAATGGAAAAACAGGTTTTTGCCGGACCGCCCCTGCTGGGCAAAAGCTCGAAAAAGCAGGCGCAGTCCGCCGGGCGGGCGATGGGGAGCTGCTTTATCTGTCAGCAGGTGGATTGGGCCATGGAGCGGATGCTGGCCACCGTCTGCCGGCTGTGGGAAAACGAGCGGGACTTCCGGCGGCTGTTTGACGAGCAGCCGGCCCTCTGCCTGCCCCATTTTTCCCTTTTGGTGGAAACGGCCGGGCTGAAAATGAGCAAAAAAACGGCGCCGGACTTTGCCAAGGCCGCCGCCGCCCTCTGCCGCTCCTATCTGACCGAGCTGCGGGGCGACGTCTCCCACTTCTGCCGGATGTTTGATTACCGCAACACGGGGGAGGACGCCGACTGGGGGAACTCCAAGGATTCGATTGAGCGGGCGATTTGGTGGCTGACGTCCCGCCAGCCTTCCTGAGCGGCGCAGGGGCGTTGAAGAGGGCGAGGATCCATCCGGGCTTTCTCTGGATGGATCCTCGCTTTTTCCGCGGAAGAAACGGTCCGGCGTAAAGGGCTTTCAACCCCTAGTATCAAAAAAGACGCCGGAGGCGCCGGACGAAAAAGCGGAATTCACAATTTCCACGCAGGGTATTTTGAGTGGAAACGGCAGGGTTTTTTCACAGTTTCCACCGAGTTTTCCACCAAATCAGCGCTTAACAGAATTTTTACAAACTGTAAAACAGAATGCCAAAAGCAACCAGAAAAATACAGAAAACGGAAAAACTCGCGGTTTCCGGGTGAAAATAGCTGCCGAAACGGGGCAATGCGGGGAAATGGCCGGCGGGAACAGGCCGGAAATGTCCGCCTGCCCGTGGTATAAACGCAAAAGGCGCCGCCCATACTGAAGGCAGAGGGCCGCAGCAGCGGCGATTGAGGCAGAATGGGGATGAGCGGATGATAAAAGGCGTCAACCGGCAGATTATTGAAGTGATGGATACCGGCAACGAATACTTTGAGCGGGCCCTCCTGGTGGTCCGGCCCCGCTTTTCGGACGTTGAGCCGGGGCGGCTGCACGAGGAAGCGAGGCGGATGGTCAACAACGCGGAAGGCTATACCGGCTTGAAGTGGAACCGTAAGCAGCGACGCCGTCGGCTTTGGCTTCAAGGGGGGCTGGCCGGCCTTTTCGGCATGCTGGCCGGCGCGCTGCTGATGGCGCTGGTGCGCTGAGCAGGGCTATTTCCGCCTGTAAGGGAAAATAAAGGCAAAGCGATACGCCAAAAAAAGGGAACCCCGCGGGGTTCCCTTTTTTTGGACAAGGCCCCCGGCCGGGAAGGCCGCAGGCTCCCTGGCAGCTTTCCCGGCATCGCCGGGGCGCCCTGCCCCCGTCTTCCGCCGGGATTCTCTGTCCAAGCCTGTAGGCGGTGCTCCCCCTTTTCCGTATCCCGCCGGACCTTTCTGCGGGAGACGGGGCAACGCCGCAGGATCGGACGCCCCGCTTTTCTAGCATTTCCTTCTTTTTCCCCGCTTTCCCCCTTCCTTTTTGCGTGGGGGATATGATATAATGACGGATAAAGGAAAAAACGGGGATCCTTTGTCGGGCCTGCTGGGCTTTAGGGGATCCCCTCAAAGCGGACGGCTCCGGCTTTTGGACGGAGCGGAAACGAAGGGGCAGGGATGGAACGGATGCGACAGGAGGGCCGGTGGCGGGAGCCGGAAGGAAAGCGGAAAATGAAGACAGGAAGCCTTGAAGGCGGGGCCCGGGAGGAACGGCCGGAAATCCGGCGGAACAGATTGCCGGAATCGGACGGTTCCCCGCGGGAGGATGCGATCCCCGGACGCAACGCAGTAAGCGAGGCGCTCCGCTCCGGCCGGCCGATTGACAGCGTGCTTGTCGCCAAGGGGGAACGCGCCGGCAGCATCGTGGCGTTGATTGCCCGCTGCCGTGACCGGGGGATCCCGGTCAAAGAGGTGGATGCCCGCCGGCTGGAGGCCCTCGGCGGCCGGAACCATCAGGGGATCGTCGCTTTGGCGGCATGCCGGGAGTACGCTTCCCTTGACGACCTTTTTGCCGCAGCCGAAGCCAAGGGAGAACCGCCTTTTTTCATCGTTTGCGACGAGCTGGAGGACCCTCATAACCTGGGGGCGATCCTCCGCACGGCGGAGGCGGCGGGCGCCCATGGGGTGATCCTTCCCAAACGCCGTTCGGCGGGGCTGTCTGCGGCGGTGTATAAGGCCTCGGCCGGCGCGGTGGAATATGTGCCGGTCGCCCGCGTGGCCAATTTGGCCGATACGCTGCGGGAACTGAAAAAACGCGGCGTGTGGATCTATGGGCTGGACATGCAGGGGGAGGTCTGGTGCCGGGCCGACCTGCGCGGCCCTCTGGCGCTGGTGGTCGGCTCGGAAGGCCGGGGGATCGGCCGCATCGTCAAGCAGCAATGCGATTTTATGCTGTCCTTGCCGATGGCGGGGCAGATTTCCTCCCTGAACGCGTCGGTCGCCTGCGGCATCCTGCTGTATGAGGCCGCACGGCAGAGGCGGGGGCTTTAGCGCGGAATAGGACCGGGAAGATGCGAGGATAGGAAAGGCGTGAGCGTTCAATGGATTCCCACAACCCGAAAAAGGCATCGTCTCCCTACGATGTGGATGAAATATTGGAGGAGGCGCGCCGCCTGAAGGAGGCGCGTCTGAAACGGCAGCAGGGCAGTGGATCCCCGGCGTCCGGCGAGCCGCCGCGGGCGGATGCGCGCGCACGCTCGCCAAAGCCCGCAGCGGCGCCGGCCTCGCGCGCTCCAAGGGAGACGGCGGTACCGGCATCCGGGGCTTCCGCCAGGCCGGGCTCTGCGCAGGGCACCGCCGCCCAGGGAGGAGCCGGATCCGGTGCGGCCCCGTCGGCACAGGAGGCACGCCCGCCGAAGCCCGCGCCGATCCCCCCGGTTAAGCAGCCTCCGAAGCCGGCCCCCCTGCCGAAAGAGCCGGTTTCTCCCCGGCCTGCTCCGGTGAAAGGGGCGCAGGAGCCGCGGAAGGGCTCGCAGCAGAAGGCGGCTTCGGCTGCACCGGAGCCGCAGAAACCGGCTCGGCCTCCGATAGAGAAGGCGCCGGCCGCCGGCGTTTCGACGCCCGAAAAGCCTTTACAGCCCGTGCAGCCAGAGGGAGCAGCAGGTCAGGTGAAGCAGGTGGAGCAGGTGGAGCTGACGAGGCCGGCGAAGCCGACAGAACCGGCGGAGCCAGTGCCGCTTTCCAAGCCTCCTGCCACCGCGGCTCCGATCGCAAGGCCTGCGGCCGAACCGGCGGATGAGCCGGAGGAGACGCCTCCCCGCGTGATCGTCTATCCGGCGGATGTGCAGACGGCCGCGGCGCGGGCCAGGCCTGAGCAGCGGGAGCCCGAGGAAGACGTGAAAATTTATGTGCCGCACATTCCTGCTCCCGCGCGCAAGAGTTCCCCGGCAGAACTGTCCAAGACCCTGGTGCTGCACACCTTCAAGGGAGAGGACGATCTGGACCAAATCCGGATGGAAAGCCTGCTGGAGGCTCCCGACGAGCCGGCGGAGCCGCCGGATAGGGAGAAGCCGGCAGAGAGGGCCGAAATCCATCCGCTCCCCCTGAAGCCCCAAAGCGAAGCCGAGACGCCGGATGAAACGGATCAGGATTTGGAGGAACGCCTTCAGGAGAAGCGGCGCAAGAAAGCGGAGAATTTCAAGCTCCATCCGGCATTCAAGCTCTCGGGAGAGGAAGAGGAAAACGACCCCTCGGAAGAGCCGGAGGTTTTTGAAGACGAGGAGCTGGAGGATTACAGCAGCTATGAGGAAACCGAGGCGGTGCGCAGCGAGCTGAGCTACCGCCGGCGGATGGGCTGGCTTCAACTTACCCTCACGGGGGCAATCGCCGCCGTGCTGTTCGGGATATCCGTCGTCATGGGGCTGCTCGAGCTGCCGTTGCTGAACGCGACGCTGCTGATTTCCCTGAACCTGTTCCTCCTCGGCGTGGCGGCGCTGATCAATCACCGCGCCGTCGGCGGCGGATTGGCCGCCTTGTTCCGGATGCAGGCCAGCGCGGACAGCGCCGTCGGTGTTTGCACCGTCGTGGTCCTGCTCCAAACAGCGGCCCAGTTTTTGAATCTTAGCAGCGTGTCCGCAGGGCAGGCGGTCCTTCTCGCGCCGGTCGCCGCCCTCGGCCTTTTCCTCAATGCGCTGGGACGGCAGATGCGGGCCCTGCGGATCAGCCGCAATTTCCATTTTGCCGGCTACCGCGGGGAAAAATACGCCGCAAAGATTGTGGAAGACAGCCGGGCGGCGGTGGACATTGGCCGCTCCGCCGTGGCGCTGGGCGAGCCGGTGGTATGCTATATGCAGAAAACGGGCTTTTTGACGCACTTTCTCCGGAATTCCTACGAGGGGGACGCGGCCGACCAGGTTATGAAGCTGTATGTGCCGGTTTCCCTGATTGCTTCCCTGGTGCTGGGGGTTGTTTACGGCCTCTTCAGCCGGGCGGCGGACGCGTGGCTGAACGCGCTGACGGTTTTTGCCAGTGCGGTCTGCCTGTCGGCGCCGTTGGCGGCTCTTTCCGCCACCAACTTCCCCCTGCTCCGCGCCGCCGGCCGCGTCTTGCGCCGCGGGGCCATGCTCATCGGCTGGCGCGCGGCAGAGGCGTTCGGCGGCGCGCACGCCCTGGCGGTTGACGCGCTGGATCTTTTCCCCAGCGAAAGCGTGCTCCTGCACGGGATCAAGACCTTTTCCGGCACTCGGATTGACGAGGCGATTCTTGACGCGGCAGCGGTGTCGATCGCGGCGGGCGGGCCGCTGTCGAGCGTGTTCCGCCGGGTGATTCAGGACCGCACCGACATCCTGCAAAGCGTGGATACGCTGGTATATGAGCAGGATATGGGGATGTCCGGCTGGGTAGGCGGCCGCCGGGTGCTGATCGGGAACCGCCGCCTGCTGGAAAACCATGGGGTGGACGTCCCCTCCCGGGATTATGAGACGCGGTATGCCAAGGACGGCCGCCAGCTGGTCTACCTTTCCACGGCGGGCGAGCTGTCCGCTATGTTCGTGGTCAGCTATACGGCGGACGAAGGGATCGCCGAAGCGCTGGAAGCGCTGGAAAACGCGGGGATTACCCTGTTGGTGCGCACCTGCGACCCCAACGTGACGGAGGATCTGGTCTGCCGGGTTTTCGGCCTTGACCCCTATTATGTTGAGATTATGGGCGCCCCGGCCGGCCGCCGGTATGAGCAGCTGGTCGCGGAGGAGCAAAAGCAGGACGAGGCCGTGATGGCCTCCAACGGCCGGCTGGAGGGGATCGCTTACGCACTGGCCTATTGCCGGCGCCTGTGGGGGGCCTCCCGCCTGGCCGTGGCGCTGCAAATCATTGGCGGGGCGGTCGGCTTTGCCCTCAGCACGGTTTTCTCCTTGTATACCGGCTACTTCCTTCCGGCGCTTTTCTTGGTGGCATACACCTTGTTTTGGCTGTTTGTCTCGTGGGTTTTGCCCTGCATCCGGGGTGTATAGAGGCCAGGACATAAAAATCGATGTACATATTACACAAAATCACCCTGTGCGCATTGGCGTACAGGGTGATTTTTTTTGGAAATCCGATTTCCTAGTTGCAATGTCAAAGGGAATAGGATATAATTGTCAAAGTAGCTTCACAATCATTTTTTCTTTTTGTGAATTATTGCTTAATCCCGTCGAATGCTGTCCGGTTCTGTCCGGATGGGCAGACGGATTGTCAAAATGCGCCATACGAAAGGAGAGCTCATCTTGAAACAGTACAATGCCAAAAACATCCGCAACGTCGCTTTTGCTGGACATGCCGGAACAGGAAAGACCTCCCTGGCAGAGGCGATGCTGTTTTTGTCCGGGACCACCGACCGGCTCGGAAAGATCTCCGACGGGACGACGGTCTGCGACTTTGATCCGGAGGAGATCAAGCGCGGCGCGTCCGTCTCCCTGGCGTTGGCGCCTTTGGAATGGAAGAACACCAAAATCAATATCCTTGATACGCCGGGCCTTTTCGATTTTTCGGGCGGACTGAGCGAGGGTATGCGCGCGGCCGGCAGCGTGGTAATTACGGTTTCCGGGAAAAGCGGGCTTGCCGTGGGCGCGGAAAAGGCTTTCAAGGCGGCGGCAAAGAAGGGGATCGCCAAGATCTTCTTCGTCAACGAGATGGACAATGAGAACGCTGATTTTTATAAGGTGTTTGAAGAGCTGAAAACTGTTTACGGCCCCATGATCTGCCCGCTGGTGGTGCCGATTGTGGAGGACCGCAAAATCCAGTGCTATGTCAACCTGCTGGAGTATAAGGCGTACACTTATAAAGACGGCAAGAGCACCGAGGTGCCGATTCCGGATATGGGCCACCGGCTGGACGGCCTGCGCACCGCAATGAACGAGGCGGTGGCCGAGAGCAGCGAGGAACTGATGGAAAAATATTTCTCCGGCGAGGCGTTCACCCCGGACGAAATGATCCTGGGTCTGGCTTCGGGTGTCCGCAAGGGGGAGATTGCGCCGGTGTTCTGCGGCTCCGCCCTGACGATGGAGGGGGTGGACCAGCTTATGAACGGGCTGATCTGGCTGGCCCCCTATGCGGAGTCGATGGCGGGCGAGACCGGGATTGACCTCAACGGCAACCCGGTGGAGCTGTCCGTCAACGACGATGCCCAGACGGCGGCGATCGTCTTTAAGACGGTGGTTGACCCCTTTGTCGGCAAGCTGTTGTATTTTAAGGTGGTCAGCGGTACGGTGAAACCGGATACCCTGCTGCTCAATACCCGCACCGGCGCGCAGGAGAAGATCAGCAAGGTCTTTACCGTGCGGGGCAAAAAGCAGGAGGAGGCGGCGTACATCTGCGCGGGGGATATCGGCGCAGTGGCCAAGCTGGCGAATACCAATACGGGCGATACCCTCTGCTCACCCGCCCGTCCGGTCATCCTGCCCGGCGTCGCGTTTGAGGAGCCCTGCCTGTCCATGGCGGTCCATGCCAAGAACAAGGCGGATGAGGAGAAGATATCCTTCGGCCTGGCCCGCCTGATGGAGGAGGATCCCACCATCGGCTACACCCACAACCACGAAACCCATGAGCGGGTGGTTTCCGGACTGGGTGAACAGCACCTTGACGTCGTGGTTTCCAAGCTCAAAAGCAAGTTTGGGGTGGATGTGACGTTGGCGGTGCCGAAGGTCGCTTACCGCGAAACCATCCGTAAAAAGGTCAAGGTCCAGGGGCGGCATAAAAAGCAGTCGGGCGGCCACGGCCAATTCGGCGATGTGTGGATTGAATTTGAGCCCTGCGACAGCGAGGATATGGTGTTTGAGGAAACGGTGTTCGGCGGCTCGGTCCCGAAAAACTACTTCCCCGCGGTGGAAAAGGGGCTGCGCGAATCGATGAAAAAGGGCGTGCTGGCCGGCTTCCCGATGGTGGGAGTGAAGGCCACGCTGACGGACGGCTCCTACCACCCGGTGGATTCCTCGGAAATGGCGTTCAAAACCGCGGCGTCGCTGGCCTACAAAGCGGGCATCCCGCAGGCCGGCCCGGTCCTGCTGGAGCCGATCGGCACCCTGCAGGCCTATGTGCCGAACGAGAATACCGGCGACATCATGGGGGACATCAATAAGCGCCGCGGCCGCGTGCTCGGAATGACGCCGGACGAGGATAACCTCACCTGCGTGGAGGCGGAGGTCCCGATGGCGGAGATGGGCGATTTTTCCACAGCCCTCCGTTCGCTGACCCAGGGCCGCGGCTATTACCGCTTTGCCTTTACCCGGTATGAGGAAGCGCCGATGAATGTCGCGCAGAAGGTGATCGCGGAACATAAGGAGGAGGAAGAGGAGTAGAGCGCTCTTCCATCCCCGGATATAACGAGGCAGGGGATGCCGCAAAATGCAGAATTTTGCGGCATCCCTATTTATGCTGACATCCCCCCGGGCGGGGCGAAAAAAGGGCGCCGGTTTGGCATGAAACCCGGCGCCCAATAAGGCGAAGGAGAAGGCAATGGCTATCTTTTATTTAATCCGTCATGGAGAAACAGATTATGAGCCGGTGGAATCCCTCGGCTTTATCGGCCATGGGAGGGATCTGGCGCCCCTGACCGCCCTCGGCATCCGGCAACTGGAGCGGACGGCGAGGGATCCCCGCCTGCAGGGCTGCGGGCGGCTGCTTTGTTCCCCCTATACCCGCGCCATGCAGAGCGCGTCCATCCTTTCCCGCCGGCTGGACATCCCTCTGACGGTGGAGGTGGAACTGCATGAATGGCTGCACGACACCTCCTTTCAGGCGCAGACCATGGACCGGATCACGCCGCTGTGCGAGGATTTCCTTGCCTGCCGCGGCGCATGGCCCCATGGAGAAACGCGGCCCTGGGAACAGATAGCGGATCTCCAGCGCCGCCTGGCCGGGGTGATGGCGCGCTATCAGGCGGAGGAGCGGGTGATCGTGGTCTGCCATGCGATGCTGATCCACTCTCTGGCGAATCCCCCAGCTGCCGGCCTTCCCCTGCGCTGGGAGGTAGCCGGAGACCGCTTTGACGGGGAGCCGTTTTCCATGGCCGGCGACCTGCGGAACGGGGAGATCGTGGAAATTTACACCGAAAGCCGGCAGATGGATTCCGAGGAGCGGCCATGCTGACGGCCGGAGCAGGGCAAAGAGGCGGGAACAGCATAGGAGCAGGGGAATGGATGAGGGCTCGTACCGGTAAGGCGTGAAGCGGGGCCGCCGGTAGCAATCGCCGTCGATTTTCCAGAGGGGGTGCTGGGCGGTAACGCTGCGGCGCCCCTTTTTACAGCCTCTTGAAGAGGGACGGGATGTCTGCCGGGCTGCGGCAAGAGGCGCACGGCTATAACCTCCATGCTTCGGCAAGCCGCTCCGCCGCTTGGGAAAGCTGCTCGGCTGAAAAACCGGCGTAACCAAGCACGACGCCCCCGTTTCCTGCCGGGGCTGTCCCTTGCCAGTAATAGGAGGATAGGCCGTATACCCGTACCCCTGCCGCCTCGGCGCAGGAGACCAGCTCCCCTTCCTCTTGCCCCCGGACGCTCAGCAGCAGGTGCAGGCCGGTATCCGCCCCCCGTATGCGCAGCCTCCCGGCGGGGTCGCGCCGGGAGAAGGCGGCCAGGAGGCCGTCCCGCAGCGCTTTGTAGCGGTTGCGCATCCGGCTGAGATGCCGCTCAAAGGTTCCTTCCGCCAAAAAGCGGCGGAGCACCTGCTGTTCAAAGCTGGGGACCGTTGAGGAATAAAAGAGGAAATCCCGCCGGTAAACCGCCAGCAGGGGGGCGGGAAGCACCATATACCCGATCCGCAGGGAGGGGGCCAGGGTCTTGGCAAAGGTGTTGAAATAGATCACCCTTCCGCCGGTATCGCCGCCCTGCATGGCCGGGATCGGCCGCCCGGAAAAACGGAATTCGCTGTCGTAGTCGTCTTCCAGGATATAACGCCCCTCCTCTTCCAGCGCCCAGCGCAGAAGCTCCGCCCGCCGGCGGACCGGCATCACGGTGCCGAGCGGGAAATGGTGGGAGGGCGTGACATGGACGATCTGCGCCCCGCTGCGCCGCAGACGGTCCACCCGCAGCCCGTCCCCGTCCAGCTCCACCGGGACCACGTCGGCGCCGCCGCCTTCCAGGATACGGCGGGTTTTGGGATAGCCGGGGTTCTCCACGGCATACCGCTTTTCCCGCCCAAGGAGCTGGATCGCCAGTCCCAGCAGGTATTCCGAGCCGGCGCCGACCACGATTTGTTCCGGGGCGGCGAGAATCCCCCGGTACTCCCGCAGATACCGGGCAATTTCGGCCCGCAGGGCGGGATCCCCCTGCGGATGGACAGCTTGGAGCAGGCCGCGGCTGTCCTGACAGAGGATTTCCCGGGTGAGCTTGGCCCAGACCGAAAAGGGGAAATGGTCGGTGTCTACGCCGCCGGTGTGCAGGTCAAACAGCGGGGCCGGCGGGGCCGGAGGCTCCGCCGGAAGGACGGGCGGTTCCTCGCGCGCGGCCCGCGGGGGCGCTTCCAGCTTTTGGACATAATAGCCGCTCCGGGGCCGGGCGAGGAGGTAGCCCTCCGCCGCCAATTGCCCGTACGCGGTCTCCACGGTGTTTTGGCTGATTTTCAGGTGGGCGCAAAGCGCCCGCTTTGAGGGCATCTTTTCCCCGGCGGCCAGCCGCCCGGCTTCGATTTCCTGCCGGATATAGCGGTAAATCTGCTCGTATAAAGGCATTTTTTTGGCATCCTGCAAGGGGATGGTCAGCACAGCGATCGCCTTCTTCCTTTCCGTGGCTTGAATCAATACAAACTGGCATCATAAAATAGTTGCAAACTGGCTATTTTATTCAGGCCAGTTTTTTCTATAATAAAGCGTAAACAGGGAATCCGTCAAGAGGGGATGGGACGGCGGGAACGCCTCGCCGGTACGCCCGGCATCCACCAAAGCGGAAAACCGACCGAGAAGGAGTCGATACAGGTGCCAACACAAAAAAACGAACGGTACGAACTCAATAAAAACCTGGCTCAGATGCTGAAAGGCGGCGTCATTATGGACGTCACCACGCCGGAGCAGGCGCAAATCGCGGAGCAGGCCGGCGCCTGCGCGGTCATGGCGCTGGAGCGCATCCCCGCTGATATCCGTGCGGCGGGCGGTGTCTCCCGGATGAGCGACCCCAAAATGATCAAGGGCATCCAGCAGGCGGTGTCGATCCCCGTCATGGCCAAGGTGCGCATCGGCCATATCGCGGAGGCGCAGATCCTGCAGGCGATTGAGATCGACTACATTGACGAGAGCGAGGTGCTCTCCCCGGCGGATGATCTATATCATATCGACAAGACCCAGTTTGATGTCCCCTTTGTCTGCGGGGCGAAGGACTTGGGCGAGGCGCTCCGGCGGATCGCGGAGGGCGCGTCGATGATCCGCACCAAGGGCGAGCCGGGCACCGGCGACGTAGTGCAGGCGGTGCGGCACATGCGAAAAATGAACGCCGAGATACGCCGCCTCCAGTCGATGCGGGAGGATGAGCTGTTCCAGGCTGCCAAGGAGCTGATGGTTCCCTACGACCTCGTGATGTATGTACATGAGCACGGCCGGCTGCCGGTGGTTAATTTTGCCGCCGGCGGGGTGGCCACCCCGGCCGACGCGGCGCTGATGATGCAGCTCGGCGCGGAAGGCGTGTTCGTCGGCTCCGGCATCTTCAAATCGGGGAACCCGGCCAAGAGGGCCGCGGCCATCGTTCAGGCGGTGACCAATTACAACGACCCGAAGCGGCTGGCGGAGTTGTCCGAGGACCTCGGGGAAGCGATGGTCGGCATCAACGAGCAGGAAATCGAGCTGCTGATGGCCGAGCGGGGGAAATAAGGGATGACCATAGCGATACTGGCCGTGCAGGGCGCCTTTGCCGAGCACGGCGCAATGCTGGACCGCCTGGGCGCGGCGCATTTTGAAATCCGGCAGAAGGCAGACCTGGCCCGCCCGTTTGACGGCCTGATCCTGCCTGGCGGGGAAAGCACGGTGATGAACAAGCTCCTCCGGGATTTGGAGCTGTTCGCGCCGCTGAAGGAAAGGCTGGACGGCGGGCTGCCCGTGTTCGGCACCTGTGCGGGGCTGATCCTCCTGGCCGATCGGGTAGAGGGGGGCGAACGCTGCTTCGGCGGGATGGATATGGCCGCGCGGCGCAATGCCTACGGGCGGCAGCTCGGCTCTTTCCGCACGGATGCGCCCTTTGCCGGCAGAATGGTGCCGATGGTGTTCATCCGTGCGCCGTATATCACCCAAGCGGGGCCGGAGGTGGAGATCCTGGCGGAGACGGGCGGGCATATCGTCGCCGCCCGGCAAGGAAACCGCCTGGCAACCGCCTTTCACCCCGAGCTGACCGAGGATACCACGGTCCACGCTTATTTTTTGAAGATGGCGGGAATGGGGGAGCCCGCGATATAGGAAAATGGTAAAAAAGCAGCGCTTTGAGTGTGGCCGTAGCCAATCAAGGCGCTGCTTCGTTTTCTTTGCGTTTTTATGCTGGCGCTTGCTTCAAAGGGACAGATTCTCTATAGTTCGAAATTTGGATCGGCTGCTTAAAGGGCACAGCAAAACCGGAGCGGAGCCGTTACCGGATAAAAGAAAGCGGCGCGTTGCCGCGCCGCTTTGCCTATTTGCCGATGATCTGCCGG
Source organism: Candidatus Avimonas faecium (assembly GCA_904419005.1). GTDB lineage: Bacteria > Bacillota > Clostridia > Oscillospirales > Acutalibacteraceae > Avimonas > Avimonas faecium. Next base: position 38,082 of record CAJFQI010000009.1, read on the forward strand.
GCGATATCGACCGATTCCTTCGCGTCCTTGGCATAGTAGTCCGCGCCGATTTTCTTCGCATATTCGGGGGTCAGCACTGCGCCGCCCACCAAGATCCTGGCGGGGACGCGGTTTTCGTGCAGCAGGGCAATGGTCTTTTCCATGCTCTTGAGGGTGGTGGTCATTAGGGCGCTCAGCCCTACGATATCCGCCTTATGGCGGAGGGCCGCGTCCACCACGGCTTGGTATTCCACGTCCCGGCCGAGGTCGATCACCGTGTACCCGTAATTTTCAAGCAACACCTTTACAATATTTTTGCCGATGTCGTGGATATCTCCCTTGACCGTTGCCAGCACGATCACGCCCTTGCTCACCGCAGGCTGGTCGCCGGAGGAAAGCTTCGCCTTGATCACGTCAAACGCCGCCTGGGCCGCGCCGGCCGCTTGGATGAGCTGCGGCAGGAAGAGCGTCCCCTTTTCAAATGCCGTGCCGGTGCGGTCCAGCGCGGGGATCAATAGGGTGTCCACAATCTCCATTGCGTCGGTGGTTTCCAGCAGGGAAGCGGTCAGACGGGCCGCTTCGGCCTTCAGGCCGTTTTCCACCGCATATGCCAGGCCCTCTTGGGGCGGCTTCGCGGCTGCCTCGCTTGCCGCCGGAGCTGCTGGGGCGGGAGGGGCGGCCGTTTTCATCCCCGCATAGGCGGCGATGTATTTCTGGGCGCCGGGATCCAGGTTATACAGCAGATGGTATGCCTGTACCGCGCCGGTCATTGCCGGAACGTTGGGGTTGATGATCGGCAGGTCCAGCCCATGCGCCAGGGCGAGGGTGAGGAAGGTCTGGTTGACCAGCTCCCGATTGGGCAGGCCGAAGGAAATGTTGGATACCCCGAGCACGGTCTTCAGCCCCAGCTCCTCCTTGACCATCCGCAGCGCGCGAAGGGTTTCCCGGGCCGCGGCCTGTTCGGCGGAGGCGGTCAGGGTCAGGCAGTCGATAAAGACGTTCTGCCGCGGAATCCCGAGCGACAGCGCCCGATCCAATATCCGCCGGGCAATGGTGAGGCGCTCTTCCGCCGTGGCGGGGATGCCGTTTTTGTCCAGGGTCAGGCCGACGACGGCCGCGCCGTATTTTTTCACCAGCGGCAGGACCGCGTCCAGCGACTCACCGTCCCCGTTGACCGAGTTGACGATCGCCCGGCCGTGATAGAGCCGCAGCCCCGCTTCCAGTGCCCGGGGATCGGAGGAATCGAGCTGCAGGGGCGCATCGGTTACGCTTTGCAGGGCATGGACGCAGCGGGCCATCATCGCCGGTTCGTCGATCTCCGGCAGGCCCACGTTGACATCAAGGATGTCGGCCCCGGCCTCGGTCTGCTGGAGCGCCTGGTTTAGGATATAGTCCACGTCCTCCCGCAGAAGGGCGGCCTTGAACAGCTTTTTGCCGGTGGGGTTGATCCGTTCGCCGATAATCCGCGCCCGGTCAATCGGCACCACGCGGGTGGCGCTGCACACGGCGGCATTTGGCTGATGTGCGCGGGGCGGGGGCGCGGGCAGCTCCGCCAGCGCCCTCTTGAGCGCGGCGATCGTTTCAGGGGTGGTGCCGCAGCAGCCGCCTAAGATTTGGACTCCCTTTTTTGCCAGCGCCGCGGCCGAGGCGGCAAACTGCGCCGGCGAGACGCTGTATTCCCCGGTCGCCGGATCGGGAAGCCCGGCGTTTGGCTTGACGACCAGCGGCAGGTGCGTCCACTCCAGCAGCTCGTCCACCAGGGGGGGGAGCTCGTCCGGGCCGAGGGAGCAGTTGATTCCCAATGCGTCCACGCCGAGCCCTTCCAGCGTCAGCGCCATCGAGGGGACGCCGCAGCCGGTGAAGGTGCGGCGGTTTTGCTCAAACGTCATTGTACAGAGGATGGGGAGCGTGCTGTTCTCTTTGGCAGCCAGTACGGCGGCCCGCGCTTCCCCAAGGTCGGTCAGGGTTTCAAGCACAATCAGGTCGGCCCCGGCTTTTGCCCCGGCTTCCACCTGCTCGCGGAAGATGCCGACTGCCTCTTCAAAGGAAAGGCTGCCGGCCGGCGCCAAAAGCTGGCCGATCGGGCCGATATCAAGCGCGACCAGGCAGCCGGTTCCCTCCGCCGCCCGGCGGGCGATGGAAACGCCCGCGGCGACGACCTCCGCCGCCGCATGGCCGGAGCCGGCCAGCTTGTGCCGGTTCGCCCCGAAGGTGTTGGCGTAGATCACATCCGCCCCGGCTTGGATATACGCGCGGTGGACGGCGAGGATCTGCTCGGGGTTGGTGAGGTTCAGCAGCTCGGGGACCGCGCCGAGGGGCAGCCCCGCTTTTTGGAGCATCGTACCCATCGCCCCGTCAAGCAGGACGAACGGTTTCTTTTTGAAAAGCGTGGGAAAGTCCACAGGTTTCACCCTTTCTTTGGAAGGCGCAGCGGCCGTTCATGCGGCAGTATCTGCATCCCGTCCGGGATTCGGAGGGGGCAGCGGCGGCCACGCCGAACAGGGCCGTGACCGATTTGCGGGGGGTAAGGATGCTCGCATCGGTGGCGCACAGCCCGATCTTCCGCGGCGCGTCCAACGCAGTGAGAAATGCCGCCTGCATCAAGAGCGGCAGGTCGCCGTATCCGGGGCTGAAGCGGGTAGTAAACTGCGCGCCGGGGAACAGGGGCTTTGCCTGCTGCTCGACTAGGTCGCAGAGCTGCTCTACCCAGGTGGTGGCGCAGCAGTCCATCACCAGGCCGGCCGCCATATCCCGAAGCTGCGCCCGGCGTATGAGCGCGTCCGTTGGCGCGGAGAGGGTGGCGCACAGCAGCACCGCAGCGGAGCATCCCCGCAGGTGAGCAGCGATATCCTCCCCCGGCAGGGCCAGCTCGCAGCCGCCCAGCCGCAGAGGGCCTCCCGGTTCGTCCGGTTCCTTGAGCGGAAAAGCGGCAAAGAGCGCGCGGGGCTGCGCTGTCCCGGCGAGCTCCGCCGAGCAACGGTTCAGCAAATCCTCCGTTGCGGGATCGGGGGTACGGTCCCCATAGCCGAGGTAGCGCAGCACTTCCGCCCGGTCAACGGGCGGCATGGCTGCCGGGCGATAGAGCGTCGGCGCGCGGCTGGGCGCCGACGGCGGGAAAGAAGCGTTGGTCTTGTCAAAAGGCTGGTTCACACGGGGCCTCTTTTCACAGCAGCGATGCGACGCTTTCGCTGATACGGCGCGCCACATACGGGTTGTTCATGGTGTACAGATGGATGCCCCGCACGCCGTTGGAAATCAGGTCCACAATCTGGTCAATCGCGTAGGCGATCCCCGCGTCGCGCAGCGCCTCCGGCCGGCTTTCGTACCGGCTCATGGTCCGGGAAAATTTGGCGGGCAGGCTCGCGCCGCACAGCGAGACCATCCGCTCAATCTGCTTTTTGTTGGTTACCGGCATGATGCCGGCCTCAATCGGCTGGGTGATCCCGGCGATCCGTGCCCGCTCCTGAAAGGCGTAAAACGCGGCGTTGTCAAAGAAGAGCTGAGAAACCAGATGCTCCGCCCCGGCGTCTACCTTTTTCTTGAGGTTGAGCACGTCCTCAACCAGGGAGTCGCATTCGGTGTGCCCTTCCGGGTAACAGGCCGCCGAAAGGTGAAAGCCGCCCTGCTGCTTGATGAAGGCGATCAGGTCGCTGGCGTGCCGGAAATCGGTTTTCGGCGGATGGTCGGGGGAGATGTCGCCGCGCAGGGCCAGGATATTCTCAATCCCATTTTCCCGCAGGAGGCGGAGGTTTTGCAGCACCTCGTCCCTTGTGCTGCTTACGCAGGTCAGATGGGCGAGGGGCTCAATATGATAGGTGTTTTTGATGATGGCAGCAATCTGGCAGGTGGACTGGTCCGCTACGTTGCCGCCCGCGCCGTAGGTCACGCTGATAAAGTCGGGATGCAGGTCCTGAAGCTGATCAAGCGTGTCGTAGATGGTGCTGATGGAGCCGTTGCGTTTAGGCGGGAACACCTCAAAGGAGAACACGGTCTGCTTTTTTTCAAATAATTCAGCGATTGACATAGGAGGGCCATCCTTTCCGGCCGGCGTATTGCCGGCGATTGATCCGCAGGCGCCCTGAGAAGCCGGCGCCAAAGCCGAAAATACCAAGTCTATCTGTTATCATACCACGAATACAGGGAAAAACGCAATCTTTTCCGCCTGCAGGGCCGGACTTTTTACTAGGGGCGATATTTATGCCGCAGGCCGCTTCCGCGGGGAAAAACCCAAAGGGCCCGGAGCTGATGCTCCGGGCCCTTTGGGCCGGCAGAGGCTTCCTGCGGCCCTGCCGCGCCTACTTTATGTCGCGGCGGCAGAAGCTGTCCCGCGCGATCCAGAGGAAACAGGCGGCGTAGATCACCACAATGGCGGCGGAAAAGCCCAGCGTCATCGTGGGATCGAGCTGGACGCCGCTTAATGGGCTGATCATAGCATGGAACGACTCGCCGGAGAAGGGAAGGTAGGATTCGAGCGAGGTGTTCGCAAAGAACAGGAATTTGATGCCGGGAATCGCGCCGCCGTCCGAGATAAAGGCATAGACAAGGACCAGCACGATTTCGCTGCCGTACATCAGCAGGAGGGAGACTGCGATGGCCACCGCGCTTTTGCGCGTCACGACGGACAGCATCAGCGCCAAAGCGCCGTAGGCCAATACCGGCAGCAGGAGGAGCAGAAGCTTCATCACGATGTACAGCAGATAGGGGAAGCGGACCGCCCGGCCGAAGAGGGTCATGACCTGCATGGCGCCGATCCCCTCAAAGCCGGTCAGGATGCCGCTGAGAAGGAACGAGAGGACAAACAGCGCGGCCACGGTAATCAGGGTGATTTCCAGCAGGATTGCCGCCTTGGCCCAGAAGATCCTTTGACGGCGATGGGGGGTGATAAGCAGGAGCTTTACGGTGCCCGTGCTGAATTCGGTGGAGACGATCCCCCCGGCCAGGACGATCAGCAGCAGGGTAACCAGCTTCATGGAAAGCTCTACGTTTTCCAGCTGGCCGAGGAAGGAGCTGCTCCGTACCGGCGGCGTGTCGGTGGCGATACGCAGGGTGGAGACGGCGATTCCCTGCTCGAGTTCGGCCCGCTTATTCTGGGTCAGGAGTTCGCCGTTGTATTCCCCCTGGAGCAGCGCCAGCTTGCTGGCGTAAATCGAATCAATCTCAAAGAACTTCCAGTTTTCGGAGGTGGATATCCCGTATCCGGAATCGGGCGGGACGTCGTATTGCAGGTACATTTGATACATCTCTATAGCAATCTGCTTTTCCTCCTCGGTGTCGGAGAGGGTATAGCCCGACTCCAGGTCGTTGATCTTCTGGTTGACGTAGGCGCGCCAATCGTTCGCCTGCATCATAGCCATCAGCGCGTCCATGCGCTCTTGGGTTTCGGCATCCGGCGCGGGGATCACGCCGTCCGCTGCGTTTCCGGACGGGTCGGCGGACACACCGGAATATTTCATCTCCAGATATTCCCGTATGGCGCCGCTCCGCCAATCCGACGGCGTAAGCTCGTTTTCCAGCTGGAAGATCATGACCTCCCGCTCTTTCGCCGCGTCTAGGTTGTTCGGCTCCTCGTTGAGGACCATCGTGTAATACGCAATATCGCTTTCGTAGCTCCGGCGCCAGTCCTCCCAGGTCTGGACATAGGAATTGCCTGCACGGAGCCAGTGCGAAAAGGCCAGTATGAGCAGGGACAGCGCGGCGATGATGCCGGCGAGGATCCAGGTGGAAGGCTTCTTGTACAGCTTGAGCCGTTCGTTTCTGATCAGGTTACCCAACGACGTTGCCCCCTCCCGTAATTTCCATGAAGCTTTGCTCCAGCGACGCGCCGACGACCGTCAGGCCGTAGACGGCGACCTCGTTTTCCATCAGCCGGCGGTTAAGCGCGGGGATCTCGTCCTCGCTGACCCGCAGGTCGATGTGGTCGGCGGCGATGTCCACAAGGCGGTCGGGCATCTGGGCGCGCAGGAGCTGGGCCGCCTTGTCAAGCGGGCGGACGATATAGCGGTATACGCCGGAGCCGCTCTGCTGCATCAGCTGCTCCACCGAGCTGACCTGGAGGATCTGCCCGGCGTTGATGATGCACACCGTGTCGCAGATCTGCTGCATCTCCTGCAAAATATGGCTGGAGACCAGCACCGACAGCCCGGTATTGTGCGCCAGGCTTTTCAGAAGGTCCCGCACCTCTTTGATCCCGGCGGGATCAAGGCCGTTGGTGGGTTCGTCAAGGATCAGGATCTTGGGGCTGTGGAGCAGCGCCTGTGCGATGCCCAGCCGCTGCTTCATTCCCAGCGAATAGGTCTTGAATTTTTCCATAATGCGCTTATGCATCCCGACCATCTCGGCTACCTCGTCAATGCGCCCGCGTGGCGCTCCGCAGGCCCGCGCCTGCAGGAGAAGGTTGTCGTAGCCCGAAAGATAACCGTACATATCCGGGTTTTCAACAATGCCGCTGATGTTTTTCATCGCTTGGGGGAATTGCTTTTCAATATCGTATCCCGCCGCGGTGATGCTGCCGCTGTCGATGGACAGCAAGCCGAGGATCATTTTAATCGTGGTGGTTTTTCCCGCGCCGTTGGGGCCAAGGAAGCCAAAAACCTCGCCTTCTTTCACCGAAAAGGAAAGGTCGGGAATGATGACCCGCCTGCCGAAGGCTTTGCGTACATTTTTTAATACAAGTACGTCGTTCATTGCTCCGCCTCCTTAATAATAGGCGTTCATGGACATGCCGCTGATCCGGTAAATTTTCCAGACGCCGTCGGTTTTTTTGCATACGATGCTCAGATTCAGCACTTCGTCCGCCGTTCCCTCTTTGGCTTTTTCCAGTGAGTAATCCCAGAATTTCCCTTGGCTTCCTGTGTATTTCCGATAGATGGAAACGATGGCGGTATCCTGCTCAATCTGGCAGTTTACCTGACTCTTCTGTAATTGACCGCGGTTATAAATGGCTTGCATTTCCAGTTCCTGCAGCTTCAGGATTTCTTCCATTCCGTCGGGGAAATCGGCCGCATAAGAGGAATCGGCCGCAAATAGAGGCTTTAGCTGCTCCTGGATTTCCTGCTGCTTTTTCTCCCGCGCGCCGTCGCTTTGCAGGGAAGAGATTTCCTCTTCGCTCAGCATGCTGTTGTCAAGCATCAGCGTGCACACGCTTTGGGCGAGCTCCTCAACCGCTTTTTTCTCAGGCAAGAGCATCGCTTGCGTGACTAAGACGTAAACGGCGACGATCGCCAGCAACGCTACTGAGACGACAAGGCCGCGGTTTACCCTGCGCCAGAAAGGCTTTTTCTCCATGGGCACATCCCCTCTTTCCTAATGGTGATCGGGTTACTGTACTATGTATTATAACACAGCTATTACAAAAGGGAAGGGGATTTGCATTCTTTTCCGGCTTCTTCATTAAATCTTAAAGATCTCCTTTTCCATGGGATATTTTAAGGAGATTACAAAAAATCATCCGTTTTTTGATTCGCTCGCTTTGCACTACGACGGCAACTGGTGCGTTGAAGGGCTCACCATAAGCGGGCAGGATTTCAAGAACGTCTCCTCATCTTATGGATTACGCCGGGTGGATTGAATACGCCCCCTTTCCCCATCCTGCGCGGCGAGTAGGCCGCCGTCTGTGCCGCTGCGGAAAGAAATTCTGGGGGCGGGAGATCCAAAGGGGGGATTTGCGGCACGCCTTGCGGAAAAAGGCGGTTTCTGTTAAGATGTATAAGAATATACGTCTAAACCATCTAGCAGTACTTCTAAAGGGAACCGCCGGCTTTAAAAATCCCACGCTTTACGCAGGGGCAACAGGGCCGGGCGGGGAAAGGAGCGATATAGAGTATGTCCTCATCCAACAGCACCGCCCGGATCATTACCATTTTGGATTACGTTGGGTTTCTATGCCTGCTGGGGCTGTTTATTGAAAGGGAGGATGCCGACGTCCGTTTTCATACCAACCAGGGCTTAATCCTGTTTGTTTTTGAAATCGCGGCCGGCATCCTCAGCCTGATCTTGGGCTTTATCCCCTTGGCGGGCTCGCTTTTGAGCGGGCTTCTGGGGGTTCTCTGCTTGGTATACATGATCCTGGGGATCCTCAATGCGGTCAACGGCCAGCGCAGGCCGCTGCCGGTGATCGGGACGCTGTTCACGTTTATCCGCTGAAGACGGCCTTTCCTTCTCAAAAAAGATGGCCTGGCGTCAGCTCATGGAAGCCCGCCAGGGGAGACCGCCCGGCCAGCCGTTTTCTTTAAAGGCAGGATTGGCGTCCTTTGGAGCCTCTTTTCCAATACGATTAAAATTTCCGGTGGATTTCCGCCAAACTTTATGGTATAATAAATGCCGCTGCCCGCGAAATGCGGCAGTGGCATTTTTTCTATGGGGGCGTAAAGGTTTCGACGGGGATTGTGAACCTGGGTAAGCGAGTAGCGGGGCAGGGCCGCTTTAAAACCTGCAACCTTATAAATTAAACAACAACAACTCTGTTGCTGTCGCGGCCTAATTAGGCTGCCGTCTTTACCTGTCATACCGCGGGCGGGATAAAGGCGTCGATGAGCGGTGAACGTGAACGGGGGAGGGCCGCGGCTCCCGTCATGACCAAGCGGCTACCGTAACAGGAAGCCTGCCTTTCGGCGTCCTGTGAGGGGAATCCCAAAGGATCGGCTGCACTCGGAGAAAGCCCAGGTAAGTGATTTTCGGACAGGGGTTCGACTCCCCTCGCCTCCACCATATGGACAGAGGTCGAAATTTGGAACTCAAACATGAGACATCCAAATTTCGGCCTCTTTTTCTATGCCGAAAACCGAGGATTCAAGCCACATTTTCGTAGTTGTCCTCTTTTGTAGAAATGGGACATCCAAAAAGAAAAATGGAAAAACTGAAATGTAAAAATGAAAGCGGATCAAATCCGAACCCGGAATTCTCATGTTCTTGAGGATTCCTTTTCTTTTATCCAGTAATCCTGCTCTGCCTGTTCCGGAGTTTTATATTGCAGGGTGGAATGAGGGCGTTCAGCATTGTAGAAGGCGATAAAATGGGCAATTCCCCTCATCAGATCCGCTTCCGACATATAGTGCCTGCGGTACAGCTCTTCTTTTTTGAAAATGGAGAAGAACGCTTCGGAGACTGCATTGTCATGGGGACGAGCTGTCCGGGAAAAAGACTGTTCTACCCCAAAGTCCTCCAGCAGGTGAACGAACGCATAGGACATATACTGCGTTCCACGATCACTATGGAACATGAGTTCTGCCTTTGGCTGCCTACCTGCGTAGGCCTGTTTAAACGTCTTTGTAAGCAGTTGGGTGCTGCTTTTATGCGAGATTCGATAGGAAATCACTTTCCGTGAAAACAGGTCTATGATGACGCAGAGATAATAATACTTGTCACGGAATTTAAAAACAGTGATATCGCTGACCCAGACTTGATTCGGCCGCTCGGTTTGGAACTGCTGCTGCAGGAAATTTCTGTTTTGTCCTTTCTCCCATTTTTTATATTCTTTCTTTGCAGTAGTGCTGACACTGCCGATTCCCAACTCCTTCATAAGCTGAGAGACATACTTTTTGCTGGTTTTGACCCCTTGATTTTGGAGAATAGCGGTGATCTTGCCCGCCCCATAGATTTGTCCGCTATCATCATAAATGCTTTGAATCTGTGTTTTCAACTCCGCCCGCCGCTTAGCCGCAAGTGTGTCGCCTTTCTTATTTCGGAAAATGTGGTTGTAGAAAGTGCTGCGTGAGACCTCCAGTGCGTCACACAGGGTATGCACGCTAAACTGCCCGTAAAGCGTCTCCATGGCCTTGAGTTTTTCCTGCAAAGGCGAGGAAACCGTACAACTGACCGACTTTAAAACCTGAACCATATCCTCCAATTTGATGATCCTTCTTTTCATGTATAAGAATTCTTGCGGGGTAACTACTGTGCCTGTATCGGTTATCGTCTGTTGATAGTCTTGTATCCAGCGATAGAAGGTGCTGCGGGGAATTTGGTTCTTGTTACAGATTGAAAGCACTGTTTCTCCATCCTGGTAGCGTTTGACGAAAGCTATTTTCTCTTCTTTGGTGAATTTCATTAAGGTTACCTCCTCATGTGTTTTATAGGGACATAGTAACACGAGGAGCGCAGGGATTTAAAATTACTGTTCATTTCATCAAGAAGCAGGCATAGAGAGACGCTGACAGTTTGGACGCTGCCAGTGTCTCTCTGTGCCTGCTTTCCTCGTTGAGAAATGGGTCGATTTGTGATATAATTATATTGTCTTATCCGATAAATAATTTTGTCACTTACTAAAACTCACATTTTGCTATGGATGATTTGTTCAGTATAATACAAAAATATAGCGGCAGATATTTTAAGAGTTGCAGATCAGGCAAGCGATCATTATTAAAGGAAGTTTTGTATGATTCCAAAGTATTTATATCATTATACGAGCATTGATACAGTAAAGAAAATACTGCAATCGCGCAAAATACGATTTTCTCGTTTAGATTTACTTAATGATCCATATGAAGGAAAGTTTATAATTCCAGAAATTAGCTTATATCAAAAAGAGTTTAGCAAGTTGGTTTATTGTTCTTGTTGGAATGCAGATGAAGCCGAGAATGTAAATTTATGGCATATTTATACCGGTATGAATGGTGTCAGAATCAAAATTAAATCGTCGATGTTTGCAAAAGAAATTTCATTGACAGAGCAAAAAAGTGGTTTTGTTCCCTTGAGTTTAATATCATCTGTAGATTCTGACACTGTTACTGCTAATATAGAATTAATATCATCTAAAATTTCCAAAACCGTTGAGGCCAAGATTGACAAAGTTTATGGTCCTATAAAAATATCATATGTAAGTAATTTTGGAAATACATATGATTCTGTTATAGGAAAATCGATTGCAAACCGCGGGACAGAGAGTCAATTCGAAATGTATGATATAGATTTCAAAGAATTAGGAATAAAAAAAGTAAATCATTGGGAATACGAACATGAATGGAGATATAAGATTCTTCCTTTCATTGAGGTTCATGGAAGCAAAAATGTATTATTAAGTGCTATTAATATTGACGCTCCTAATTATATAGATATACCATTTATAGAAGCAATTGAAGAAATTTTACTTGCACCGCAAGTATCTGATGAAGACCATAACGGTTTAATACAATTTGTGAAGTCTCTTAACATTGATGTGCCAATACGATGCAGCGATATACAATACAGAAGAAAAAAGTGAATATAGGAAAGAATTTGGAACTTTAAAATGAGATATTGAAAGATGAAAATAGACTTGTTCAAAACCTGTTATTCTCATTTTTCAGCGGGTATCTTTTTTGTCAACGCTTCCCAGATGGACATTACACGAACACCTACTTTTTCAAAGGCGGCTTTGCCGTAAGGGTGTGGCTGTGATGTCAAAACAGAACCAGCGGGCCAAGGTACTATGTACTTTGGCCCGCTGGCTTTTTTATG
>CAJFQI010000010.1 GCA_904419005.1 Candidatus Avimonas faecium
CTCGTAAGGGCAAAAACAAGGGAAAATACATGAAAACCGAGCATTGAGCAGGCGAAATGCCTTGCAAAATCAATGGTTTTAGGAATTTTGAGTTTTTAAATTGCAATTTTCAATTTATGTAATATAATGGAAATGTAGGGATTATTAACCGCTGAACTGCAGAAGGATTTGGGTTTAAAAAGAAGGAACGCAGTGGCTACGGTTTGATTTTTCCTTTTGAAGGAGTTGGCATTGAGAAGGATTCTAAAGCCTTTTTTCTTTGAAATGCGGGCAGTCTTAGAGGATTGGTGTTCAATGACAGGAAATTGGTCTAAAAATTACCAATTTGAAGAGAAAGCCGCAAGTCTGTCAAAGGTAAACCATCTTTTGTCCTTTGATATTACGCAAGAAACAAAAAAATGGTGTATGGATGATGGGCAAGCCGAACATAACGGATTATTACTAAAGTCAGCGTCTGAGGAAGAGGGGATTTATAATGTAATTTTATCAAATGACAATTCGATTTATCGGACAAAAACGGTTGTTCATCTCGCGGCATAATTTCCGAAAGGGTGAAAAGTATGTTGAAGAAATGGTTGTCTCTTTTTGTCACAGCTTGTCTTATAGCGTCTCCCAGCGTTGTCTCGGCCGATACAGCCGCCCCCCTTTCCCTGGATGCTTCTGCCGAATATATACAGGTGGCCCCCTCCTTCCGCGCAAGCTCGGTGGATGACATCCTGGATGCGTATATGGCATTTCGGACGGATAGCCTGGTGGACAGCAAGGAAGTGACGGCATCCGGCCAGTCCCTTTTGACTGCCGAAAACCTGAGTGCGCTGGATTCTTATATCAACACCCATTCCGTGTTTAGCGAAACCGTCATCTCGGAGGAACAGCGCCGCCGCCCCTTGATTGAGGACATGGAGGAACGTCTTGACCTGGTCATCCGGGACGCCGACACCGAAGTTTCCGTCATCAGCCGGCAGGAACTGGGAAACCAAGTCATTGTGGACTGCTATGTCGTTACCACCTTCTGGTATGTCGACGCCTCCAAAAAGGACGACCCATCTGCGCCCTGGGACGAATCCGCCTTCGGCATTGACCATCTTTTGACCTTTGAAAAGGCCGAAGACGGAGCGTATTATCTGTTGTCCGACGCGTACGACGAAGGCCCCTTGACCGGGATGCGGTCCAGAAGCTATTAGGAAAGGGAAATTCCCCTTGACGCTGCCAAAGCGGAGCAAGACGGCTGCACAAACGGAGACGCCCCTTCCCCGGCGGCCACCCCTATGGCAACCGGGACCTACTACTATGTCGGCGGCGAGTGCTATTATGTGGACAATGCGGTTAAATATTCCGACACATATGCTCTGAACTATAACACATTATATACAGATTTCGGCAATAGCGACGGCAGCGGCGGGGACTGTGCCAATTTCGCTTCCCAATGCATCGACTATGGGGCGGGGTATACGCTGAGAAACAACACCTGGAAGCCGTATACGTCGGCCTGGACCAGTTCAACCAGCAGCGTCAATTATTGGGCCGGCATCGGCACCCGCATCAACGCCCCTTCTGCTTCCCAGATCAAAAAGGCTTGCCCGGTCTATTATGACTGGGACGGAATTTATAATTACAACACTTTTTTGCATACCGCTTTTTGCGTAGGGAAGGATTCCAGCGGCGTGCCCATTGTCAACTGCCATACGGTGGACTACAAGCACATCCGCTGGAATTACGGGGGATCCGCTTGTAAATACGCGACGGTCCAGCTTTATTAAGCGTTCGCCTTTTGCAAAAGGAGGGAATCCATGATGAAATATCGAATGCCGCTCCTTGTATCCGCCGCCATGAGCGCGGCGCTCCTGCTGTGCGCGTGTTCCCCTTCCGCCCCCTCCCCTCCGGGTTCGCAGGGCGGGACCAGCACGGCTTCCGAAACGAGCGCGACTACCCAGGCCGTCACCCTGCCGCCCGATCCCCTCCCCTCCGTCGCGCAGGCGAGCCCGCCGCCCGATGGGGCTTCCCCGCGCAAGGTGCTGGAATGCCTGGTGGATTGCCTGCAAAAAGGCGATACCGACACCCTGTGCAGCCTGTTTGTGGACAGCACCCCGGAAGACGTTTATGAGAAAATAAGGTTTGCTTTCTACGGGCCGCTGCAAATCACGGACGTAACGATTAACGTGGACGACACCCGGCTCAGCAGCGAAGAGGCGATCGACCCCTCCGAGCCGGCGTATATGTATATCGCCTTCTGGGCTGAAAGCAGCGACGTCAGGACCTTTGGAGGCACCGAAGTGTACCGGATGGACATTGGCCGTTTTCCCGTCCTGATTTATATCGACGGCCAGTGGAAGATCCAGACCATGGGCGGTTCCAGCCCGTGATACCCGTCTATTTTGTAAAAAGAAGGCTTGAGGGAAATCCCCTCAAGCCTTCTTTTCATTGTTCAGCCTTCGCTGTCGGTTTGCCGGCATCCGGGAAAGCACCCGGATCAATACAGCGTGCGGCTGGCGATCTCCCGCTGCACGTCGGGCGCGAGGGTGACGAACCGGGCGCTGAAGCCGCCGACCCGCACCATCAGGTGCCCATACTTCTCTGGATGGATCATCGCCTGCTCCAGCTCATCCTTGCTGACCACGGTGATCATGGCCTGGGCGCCGCCATTGTCAAAATAGGTCGCCAGCAGGCTCTTGAGGATATCGCGGTGGTTGTTGAACAGGTCCTTGCTGAACTTCATGTTCTGCACCGCGCCGGCATGGTGGTGGGTATCAAGCTTCACCAGCGAGTTGAGCATCGCGGTCACGCCGTTGGTATCGGTGCCGCTCGACGGGTTGTTGCCGTTGGCCATCGGCTCCTTAGCCAGCCGCCCGTCGGCGGACGCGCCGGTGAACCGGCCCAGGATGGTGTTGGCCTCGTTGTTGATGATAACGATCATGTAGGAATGCAGGTTGGTGCGCTCCCGCTGGCTGCGGACGGTGTCGCACAGCCAATTGTGGAACTCCTGCGCAAAGGTATCCACCCCCGGCAGGTCGTTGCCGTATTTCTCGACGTCCATCAGGATCTTGCGTTCCTTCTCGTAGCCGACGAAGTTGGCCTTCATGGCCTTGAGCAGGGTGGCGCGGTCGATCCGCTTCTGGTCGTATACCACCGTCTTGATGGCGTACAGGCTGTTGGCGACGTTGACGTTGCCGTAGGTCTCAAGCGTACCGCCCAGATAATGGGCGCCGCCGTTCAGCAGGGCCTTGCCCCTCTCCATGCAGTCGTCGAACAGCATGCTCATATAAAGGTAGGGACCTGCCTCGGCGACCACCTCGTACTCGATCTGCTCCTGCTGGGCCAGGATCTCAATGTAATAGGTCAGCTGCTTCTTGTACGCGGCATACAGCTCATCGAAGGTTTCAAAATCCTCCAGCCCGCCGAGCTTAAGGCCCATATCCTTGTCGTAGAGCATGTCGTGCCCGTTGTAGAGGGTGGCCTCAAGCGCCTTGAGCAGGTTGATGATCCCGTTGGGGGAGCCGATGCTCCGGTGGTTGAGGACGTACTCGCCGCAGCCGAACATCATGTAATCCTCGGCCTCTTCGTGGGACACCTCAAACGCGCTTTCTACAGACGGTATATTTACATCGTCATTATACAACATGGGGAAGGTGCGTCCCTCACCGATGCAGGTCAGGGCCTTGTCCATCAGCTCCGGGTTCTGGCCGTGGTAGAAGCGCAGGGAGAGCTGGGGCTCGATCTCAATGACCGTACGGGAGGCCTCAATGGCCAGCAGCGCGAACTTGTCGGCGTTGGCCTCGTTGCGGCGGCCCCGCCCGCCGATGACCACGCGGGAGTGGAACACCGTCTCCCGGGCCGCCATCAGGCGCCAGAGGGACTGGGTATAGGCCAGCGCCTCTTCCTCGGTGATCCGCCCGGATTCGAGGTCGTTGACATAGAAGTCGCCGAGGTAGACGTCCATCCGGCCGTAGTTGAGCACGCCGCTGATCAGGGAATACAGCCACGCGAGCTGCATGGCCTCCACAAAGGTGGAGGGGGCGTCGTGGGCCATCTTCTCCAGCGCGTTGGCCAGCTTGAGCCGCTGCTCCCGCTTGGCGGGGGCGGAGCCGAAGGTCTGGGCCGCGGCACGGGCTTCGGCCGCATACCGCAGGAACACGGCGGATAGGGTGTCCACCGCCATCATCATGGCTTCAAACAGGGCGACGTCGCCGCCCTCCTTCTCGGCCTTCTCCTTATACCGTGCGGCCTCGGCCTTAAGGCCGTCCAGGCCCAGGCGCATCAGCTTGTCGTAGTCCATGTACGCATCAACGATGCGGTACAGCGGGAAGGCGACCTCGCTGTGCTCCCAGTAGATGTCCTCCGGCAGGGCCTGCTTCATATACTCGGGGAAGCGGGCGCGGGTCTTGTGCCGGGTCTCCTCCCCCTTCCAGAACTCCAGCGCGTCCCGGATATCCTGCTTCTGGGCGTCGGTGTAGAGGTCGCTTTGGAGCAGGGCGTCAATCCGCTGGGGGTCGTAGAAATAGCTGACGCTGCGGCCCAGCAGCGGCTCGGAGCAGTAGCCGATCTCCGCGATCAGGAAGCGGCCGGCCAGCAGGTCGTCCTCCCGCATCGGCTGGAACCAGTAGCGGGTCTGCACCTCAACACACTTGGCCTCGCGGATGGCGCTTGGCGCGTTTTGGTACTTCTTATAGGTATCGGTAAATTCCATGATGTATTCGTAGGCGTTCAACATAGCAAAAACCCCTTTCCAGGCCGGCGGATTTTGCCGCCGGGACCAAGGCATTCCATGAGAAAACGATTACTCTTTGAGGGAGCGGCACCGTTTCCCATTCATCCCCATTATACGCACGCGCTTTCAAAAAATCAAGGGGGTTTGGGGAAACTTCCTCCGCCCGGCCGGGCAGTTTTTGAAAGCCTCTTTTCCGGCCGCCGCCCGGTATCCTTCCAAAGGGGAAAAGTGACAGCCAATCTCTCAAAGCGCCAGGCCGTTCTCTTTCTTATTTTGGAGCGTTTCTTCTCCCAAAATTGAAACGGGCGGGAAACCGTTTTAGGGCTTTCCCGCCTTGATTGCCCGTCTTTGCTATTCCGGCAAATCCGAACGGTTTAAAGATTATTGATAAAAAACTTCCCTGATTCTTCTCATTTCTTTCCAAACATTATCACCATAGTTGCTTACTAAAACCGATATCATGTAGTTATTCGGATTATATTCAGAAATAAAACTCACGCCCGGGTCACGGCCTTGAAAATAGGCAAAGTCCTCGCCCCTCGGATTATCGATAATCCATACGCCATAGCCATAGTAACCTTCTTCTGCATCCATTCCGTCTCCACTTTGTTTGCTAAGCATCTTTGAGACGAATTCTTTTGAAATTAAGCTTCCTTTCAATAATTCCGTCCAGAATCGAACAACATCTGTTACCGTAATAAATGCACCTCCCGCACCCGTACCTTTCACATCAACAGAAAATATATTCGTGCGGAAGTCACATGTATCCGGACAATAAATATAATTATTGGCACATCTGGACGGTAATTTATCCAACTCATAATATCCGGTGGACTTCATATTACATGGTTCAAAGACTTTCGTTTGTAGATACTGGTCGAAATACACTCCGGTCATTTTTTCAATGATCATAGCGAGCAATACATAGCCTGAATTATTATATTGAAACTTTTCTCCTTTTGGATACATCATGGGCTTATTGATAAATAGAGGAAGTAAATCATGATTGTGCCTGATTTTATAATTAGGATAATCAAGCCACAAATCCTCATATTCGCTCATGACAGTTTCATCAAAGTAATCGGGAACGCCGGACGTATGAACCAGAAGCTGTCGCACGGTAACATCCTTGTCGATATGATGCAATTCCATATCAAGAAGTTCGCCTATGGTATCGTCAAATCCCAATTTTCCTTGTTCTATTAACTGTAATATTCCCACCGCAACAAAGACTTTTCCCGCGGATGCAGATGCAAATCTGGTTTCCAAAGTATTGGGAATTTCATTTGGCAAATCAGCAAAGCCGGTTACACTTTTATACAAAACTTTGCCGTCCTGAACCACATAAACATTTCCCCTAAAATCACGGCTAAGTATTTCTTTTATTTCCATGTGTCATCCCTCCAAGTGTCCGTTTGCGTTGCTTGCCGCAACGGCCCTGCCATGGTACGATACCCCCGACGAAAGGAGTGTCCATCATGTTTTCACAAAACCTGAAAACCCTGCGCCGGGCCAAGGGGCTTTCCCAGGAGGAATTGGCCGCCCGCCTGCATGTCGCCCGCCAGACCGTCTCCAAATGGGAAAACGGGCTGTCCGTCCCGGACGCCGACCTGCTCATCCGGCTGGCGGAGATTTTTGAAGTGCCGGTAGGCAGGCTGCTGGGGGATCCGGTGGATATCCCGGAGCAAACCGACCGGGTAGCGGAAAAGCTGGAGCAGCTCAACCTCCTGCTGGCGGAAAGAAGCCGGCGGAACCGCCGCCTGCTCCGCACGGTTGGCGGGATCCTGCTTGGGCTGCTGGCGGCGGCCGTCGTCTGCCTGGCTGCCGCCGCCGCGGTTTTCAGCATCTTCCCGTCCTCCGGCTTCTCCGAGAATATCACACAGGAAACGGCCGTCGTGGGCTGAGGCGGGCAAACGGCCCGCCCGGGAAGGGTCGGCGTGCCTTGAAGCGGCAGCCGGCCGCGCTTTCACCAATATGCACAAACCGGGGGCGGCGCCACTCTTTGTCTGACGCCGCCCCCGGCCGTGATCTATCCGCAGTTACAGCCTGCCCAGCGAGGCGAAGGACGCCTTCATCGCGGGGTACAGCTCGGTATACAGCTTGTAGTAGGGCGCGTATTTCGCGGTATTCTCCGGGATGGGGGACTGCACCCGGTCGGCCTTAATGACCGCGTCGCAGGCCTCCGGCACGCTGGCATATACCCCCGCGCCCACACCGGCCAGCAGCGCCACGCCGAGGGCCGGCCCCTCGCGGGAGGCCAGGGTCTTGACGTCGCAGGCATACAGGTCGGCCAGCATCTGCCGCCAAAGGGCGCTGGTCCCGCCCCCGCCGCAGGCCATCATATCGTCAATGGCAATCCCCATCTCGTGGAAGACCGACAGGCAGTCGTTCAGGGAATAAGCCACGCCCTCCATGACGGCGCGCAGCATATCCTTCTTGGTGTGGATGGCGGACAAGCCGAAGAAGACGCCGCGGGCGTTCGGGTCAAGGTGGGGGGTGCGCTCCCCCATCAGGTAGGGCAGGTAAAGCAGCTGGTTAGAACCCACCGGCACCGTCTCGGCTTCCTTATCCATCAAGTAATAGGGATCCACCCCCATCTGGGCCGCCGTCTCCTTCTCCGCGCCGCAGAAATTGTCCCGGAACCACTTCAGGGACAAGCCCGCGCCCTGGGTCACGCCCATGACGTGCCAGGCGCCCGGCACCGCGCAGCAGAAGGTATGCACCCGGCCCTTCTGGTCAATCGCCATATGGTCGGTGTGGGCGAATACCACGCCCGAGGTGCCGATGGTGGTAAAGGCCCGGCCGTCCCGCACCACGCCGGTGCCGACAGCCGCCGCCGCGTTGTCCCCCGCGCCGCCGACCACGATGGTCCCTTCCGCCAGGCCGGTGAGCTCCGCCACCCGGCGGGTGATCCGGCCGGTTACCTCCGGCGACTCGTACACCTTTCCCAGCAGGCCGCGGTCAATCTCCAGCTTCTCCAGCACCTCGTCCGACCAGCAGCGGTTCGGAATATCAAGCAGCTGCATCCCGGACGCGTCGGACACCTCGGTGGCAAATTCCCCGGTGAGCATATACCGGACGTAGTCCTTGGGCAGCAGGATATGGCGGCATTTCTCATAGGTTTCCGGCTCGTGGTTGCGCACCCAGAGGATTTTGGACGCCGTAAAGCCGGTCAGCGCGGGGTTGGCCGTGACCGCGATCAGCCGGTCGTAGCCCAGCCGCTGCGTGATTTCCTCGCATTCGGCGGCGGTGCGCTGGTCGCACCAGATGATCGAGCGGCGCAGCACCTGGCCCTGCCCGTCCAGCATCACCAGGCCGTGCATCTGCCCCGACAGGCCGATGCCCGCCACCGACGAGGCGGGGACGCCGCTTTTTGCCAGCACCGCGCGGATCCCCTCGACCGTCGCGTTCCACCAATCGGCCGGCTCCTGCTCGGCATAGCCGTTCTGGGGCTGGTACAGCGGGTATTCGGCGGTGTGGGAGGCGACCACCGTCCCCTGTTCGTCAAACAACGCGGTTTTGGTGCCCGAGGTGCCGATATCAATTCCCATCAAATAGGCCATAAATTTCCCCTAATCCTTTCCTGAGCCCTTACGGGCTTGTGTTGATCCGTCTGCGCTCCGCCGGCCGGGCGGCGCGGCCTCTAAGCCGGGGAAAGCCCCCGCAAGCCGGCGGTTTTGCCTAGTTTTCATTATACTGCGGCAGAGGGGAAAGTCAAGAAACCCGCCTGTTTTTCCCCAATTCTACAAGCGGGGCCGGAGGCTTTCTGCGCTTTGACGGGCCCTTTTGCAGGCAGCTTTCGGCTGCCTGCCGGCCGCGGAGGCCTTCGGAACAGGCAGAAACGCGGGAAAAGGGGCGGGGCATAAAGAAGGAGGCACGGCATAATGCCGTGCCTCCCCGAAAGCGACGGAAAACGCGGCGGCCGCCGCCTGGGATCACCTGCCGAGATGCCGGATGGTATCCAGCAGGTCGGATAACGCGCTTTTCTCTTCCAGCGAGGGGCGTTCCATCGCGCGCCCCACCAGCGCCAGCGCTTTATCCTGCAGGGTTTCCGTTTTGGGCTTCAGGTCGTCGTACATCTTCTCGTACAGAGCCAGGATCTGCCGGTTGGTGGCTTCGCGGGACTGCACGACCTCTTTCAGCGCCTGCGCCTTGGCCTGGCCCGCCGTGTCCGTGACGCCCGGGGTATCGGACATCTGGGGCTCCAAGGCGCTTAAGTCCGCCAGCACCTGCTCCAGATGGCCGGTATCCCCGGCGAGCCGCTCAATCTGCGTAAGCACATAATCCAACGTATACTTGCTTGCACCCGCCGCCGTGTCCTCAACGGACGGATTGGGGCTGAATGTTTCATAGTCTGCCATTTCGTTATCCTCCCACTCGTTGGGCGGACACGCCAGACAGATCGTTTTTTCGTCTATGAAGCGTGCCCGTCCGTTTTTTACAAGACCCTTCGCCCTTTTCGGGTAGGTCGCTTCATATTGCTTTCCCTGTTCGTCTACCACCATAACGTTTTTTGCGATGGGTGTCTCCCCCTTTGGCTGGAAGATCCGCCCGGCGGCGCCCCGGCCTTTCGCAGGCCGCTTGAAACGCGCGGCGGGCTGTGAACGCTGTTTTTTACAATGGGTGCCGTCCCCGGTTCACCATTTTATTGTATTCTCACCGCCGGTCCATGTCAAGCGTTATCTACAAATCATGATCGTATAAAAGTGTTTTTTCATGATTTTAGCAGTATTTCTACGCCAAACCGTGGATCCCCCGGCTGCACGCCTCCAAAAGGCCGGGGAGCCCGCGCGGGGTCCCCGGCCCATCGCTTTACAGCGCCTGCCGGCGCGGAGGCGGCTTCCTTCTCCCCCTTCAGCGGCCCGCCCCGTCCGCCCAGCGCAGGGCGTCGGCCTCCAGCCGCTTGACAAACGCGTCCTTGCCGTCGCAGTAGCCCTCGTTGTCCTCCGGGAAACGGGCCGCCAGCTCCGCCTTCAGGCGGCCGTAAGCCGCCGCCCGCTGCGGATGGGCGCGCAGGTAGTCCCGCACCGCCAGATGCCGCCGGATATCCTGCAAGCTGTCCAGCCCAAAAACATGCACATGGTGGGTACGGTCGTCGCCCCCCTTACGGAAATACCGCCGGCCGGGGATGCCGAACTCCCCCATGCACTCGTACCCGAGCGCCCGCATGGCCGGGTTCCGGCCATCCACCGCCGCAATGTCGCTCACCACCGGCAGGATGTCGATAATCGGCTTGGCCGCCAGCCCCGGCACCGCTGTGCTGCCGATGTGGTGGATGGCGACCAGCAGCCCATCGAGGGCCCGGCGGAGCCGCGCCGCCTCCTGTTCATATGCCTTCTCCCACGAGGGATCGTAGGGCACGACCCGTATATGCTGCATACTGCCGCCTCCTCTTGGCTGCCGGGCCTTCTATTATAAGGAGAAAGGCCGTCCCTGACGGCCCTCTGTGTTCCGGTATATGCCCCGTGCGTCCCTTTCCGGGGCCGCACGGGATGCGCTTTTCCTGCCGCCCGCCTCAGGCCCCGTAGGCGCGGCGGCGCCGGAGGGGCAGGCGGTACCGCAGGGGCAGCGGGGCGGAGCCCTCCATGCACAGGCGCAGCATCGCGGCGGCCAGTTCGGTGCCGGCGGCCAGCGCGTAATCCAGGTCCTCCGCCGGGGAGAAGCTTCCCGCCTCCCGGGCGTCCAGCGCCTTCAGCAGCAGGGCATACGCCTCCGCCGCATCCCGCGCGCCGTGCAGGTCCGGCCGCTCCCCGCCCTGGGAAGCCGTCGGGAACTCCGCCGGGGGAAGCGCCGCCTGCGCCTGCTCATAAGCGCGGTGCTCTTTGAGGGAGCCGGCGTACGCCGGGGTATGGACGTAGCAGGAGAAATCGCACACATAATGGATAATGATCCCCAGCCGCAGGGAACGCCAGCGGGAGAGCCGCCCCCCGGGCGGCACCGCCCGGCGGCAGAAGCGGCGGACCATCCTCCCCACCATGCCGCCCGCCGCATCAACGCGGTGCATATGCCAAAGGCGGTGGTGGGTGCAGTCGGGATAGACGCTGCCCCAGGAAAACCAACGGGGATCAATGCAGACATTCTGCTTTGCCTCGCAGCCCTCGCGGATCCTTTCCGCCAGGTCGCGGTGGATACGGTATTTCAACTCATCACGCTCCTGAAGTATCTGGTTTCCTCCTGCCCTTTGCAGCCACCGGCCGCTGCCTGCCGCTTCCCGGGGAGGGCGTGCCCGCCCGGGGAAAGGGGCTGCCGCGGGATCTATTCCAGCCCGGCGCTTTGCAGGGTGTCCTGCGCCCGGCAGAGCTTGGCGTATTCCCCGCCCCGCGCCATCAATTCGTCGTGGGTCCCCATTTCGCGGATGCCCTCATGGTCAATAAACGCGATCTCATCCGCCCCCCGCACCGTCGACAGGCGGTGGGCGATCACCAGGGTGGTGCGCCCGCGGGCCAGCTCGTTAAACGCGGCCTGGATGCGGGCCTCGGTCACGGTATCCAGCGCGGAGGTCGCCTCGTCAAGGATGAGGATGGGCGGGTTCTTTAAGAAGATCCGGGCGATGCTGACCCGCTGCTTCTGCCCGCCGGAGAGCATCATCCCCCGCTCGCCCACATAGGTCTGGTAGCCGTCCGGCATGGCGAGAATGTCCTCGTGGATCTCGGCCCGCTTGGCGGCCTCGACCACCTCCTCGTCGGTCGCGTCAATCCGGCCGTAGCGGATATTCTCCATAATCGTGCCGGCAAAGAGCATGACCTCCTGCTGGACGATGCCGATGTTGCCCCGCAGGGAGGAAAGGGTCAGCCCGCGGATATCCTTGCCGTCAATGGTGATGGAGCCCGCCGTCGTCTCATAAAACCGGGGGATCAGGTGGCAGAGGGTGCTTTTCCCCCCGCCGGAGGGGCCGACCAGCGCCAGCGTCTCCCCCGCGCGGATGTGGAGGTTGATATGGTGGAGCACCCGCACCCCCTCGTCATAGGAGAAGCTCACGTCCCGGAAGGCGATGTCCCCCTGGACGTCGGTCAGCTCCACGGCGTCCGGCGCGTCGGTGATCTCCGGCTCCACCGCCATCAGCTGGCGGAACCGCTTGAAGCCCGCCATACCGGTGGTGTACTGCTCCACAAAGGAGGACAGCCGGCGGATGGGCTGCAAAAAAGCGCTGACATACAGGGTAAAGGTGATCAGGTCGATGTAATCCAGGGAGCCGCCCATGATCAGCGCCCCGCCGAAGGCGATGACCGCCACGTTCATAATGCTGGTCAAAAAGTCCATCCCCGCCTGGAAGGTTCCCATCTGGCGGTAAAACTCCCGCTTGGCGCCGCGGTACTGGCGGTTGTCCACCTCAAAGCGGGCGATCTCGTACTCCTCGTTGGTGAACGCCTTGGCGGTGCGGGCGCCTGAGATGCTCGACTCAATGTCCGCGTTGATGCCGGCAGTCCGCTCCTTGACCCGGGCCGAGGCGGCGGACATCTTCTTGCGCCGGTAGACCGTAAACAGGACGATCAGCGGCACCAGCAGGAACACCACCAGCGCGAGCCGCCACTCAATGGTCATCAGTAGGATGAGCGCGCCGATCAGGGTAACGGCCGAGATGAAAAGATCCTCCGGCCCGTGGTGGGCAAGCTCCACCACCTCAAACAGGTCGTTGACCACCCGGGACATCAGGCTGCCGGTGCGGTTCTGGTCATAAAAGCGGAAGGACAGCTTCTGCAGGTGGGAAAACAGCTCCCGCCGCATATCAACCTCCATGTATACGCCCAGCAGGTGCCCCCAGTAGCCCACGAAATACTGGAACCCGGCCCGGACGACATAGGCCAGCACCAGCGCGGCCATCACCCCGAAGAACACCCCGTAGGCGTTGGCCGGCAGCCAGTTCTGCATCGCGTACCGGGAGACCATCGGGAACACCAGGTCGACCGCCGCAATCATCAGCGCGCAGAACATATCAAGCGCGAACAGCCTCCAATGCGGCTTGTAATACGAGGCGAACGCCCGCAGCACCGGCTGCCCGCGTTCTTTCCCGCTGCTTTTCGCCTTTGCCCTTGTCGTCATATCTCCCGTTTCCTCCAGACGCCGGTAAATTTGAGTATAGCACGCCCGTTTGTCAGGCTTTGGTGCGCTTTGGGTGAAATCTGCGGCAAAAACGCCCGTCCGCCGCACTTTTGCTGCGGCATCCCCCGGCTTCCGGCCGGGGATGCCGCCTAATCCGCCAGGATGCGCCGCATCACGGCCGGATAATCCACGTCCTGCGGGTGAAAGGCGTGGGCCGCCAGCACGGCGTTCTGCTCCGGCAGGACCAGGATGATCTGGCCGAACGCGCCGGTCGCCGCAAAACCCAGGCCGTCAAAAATCCAGAAGCCGTAGCCGTAGGAGCCTAGACCCCCGGTCTGGCAGCGGGAGGCCCGGCGCACCCAGCCCTCCGGCAGCACCCGCCGGCCGCCGTATACCCCGCCGTTGAGGTAGAGCAGGCCCAGCTTGGCCATGTCGCGGGTGGACAGGAACAGCCCCGCCGCCCCGAAGGTCTCGCCGTCCGGATCGTGCTCCCACGCATGCTCCCCCATGCCGAGCGGCCGCATCAGCTTTTCCTCCAGGTACTCGTCGGCCCGCACGCCGGCCGCCTTGCGCAGGATGCGGGCCAGCAGGTAGATGGTGGAGTTGCTGTAGGTAAAATGGGTCCCCGGCTCGTAGGGCAGGGGGGCGGACAGGGCGTATTTCAGCCAGTCCTTCTCCTCCAGCGCGTACCGCTGGTGGTCAAAAAGGATCCCTTCCCCCAGCCCCATGGTGTGGGTCAGCAGATGCCGCACCGTCACCCGCTCCAGCTTTGGGTCGGCACCCGCCGGCCACTCGGCCGCAAAAAAGCGGGGGAGCGGGTCGTCCAGCGAGAGCAGGCCCTCGGCCTCCGCCAGGCCGATGCCGGTGGCGGTAAAGCTCTTGGTCACCGAGAAGCATTCCAGCCGCGGGCAGGCCGGCAGGAAAGCCTGCTCCGCCCATTCGCCGTCCTGCACATAGGCAAAGCGGATCACCTGGTGCTCCGGCCGGCCCAGCTCCTGCGCCAGCCGCTCCTTCATCTGCTGTAAGGTATGCTTGGACATCCCGGTCCCTCCTATATTTCTTCAAGCGCCGGCTCCCGCGCGGCCGTCTATTTTTCTGCAAAGCCGTCCCCGGCCAGCGTCGCCAGCGCACACTCCTCGGGCGGCAGGAAGAGGGTGTCCCCCTCAACCCGGCCGCGGCCCAGGCTGACCGTGGCCCCCCGCCACGCCTCCGGCAGGCGGAAGGCCGCCCCCTCCTGTCCCGCGTTGACCCCGCACAGCAGGCGGGAGCCGTCCCCCGCCCGCTCATAGCAGAGGGCGTCGTCCGTGCCACCCAAGGGCCGGAAAGCGCCCTGCCGCAGGGCGGGGCAGTTCCGGCGGAGCTGCCCCAGCCGCCGGTACCAATGCAGCAGGCCCGCGTCCTCTTCCCCCCAGGGATAGCAGCCGCGGTTGAAGGGGTCGCGGTAGCCCTCCATCCCCGCCTCGTCCCCATAATAGATGCAGGGGACGCCGGGCAGGGTGTACTGCAGCGCCGACGCCAGCCGCATCCGCCGCAGCCCCTGTTCCCTCTGCCCGGGCGTAAGCGCCTGCGCCGCCTGCCATTCGCGCCCCCGGCCGTCGGCCGGCTCCCCGGCCAGGACGGTGAGGGCCCGCTCGGTGTCGTGGGTGCCCAGGCTGTTCATCAGCCCCCGCAGCACCTGGGGCGGGTAGTTTTCCACCACATCCATGATCCGTGTGAAAAACTCCGCCGCGCTGCCCCCGCGCAGGAAGTCCAGGACCGCTCCCCGGAAGGGGTAGTTCATCACGCTGTCCAGCTGCCGGCCGAGCAGGTACCGCCGCCGATGCCCGTAGCTGACCTTGTTGCTGGCGTCCTCCCACACCTCGCCGAGCAGCAGGGCATCCGGGTCCTCCGCCTTGACCGCCCGCCGCAGCCCGTCCAGGAATTCGTCCGGCAGCTCGTCCGCCACGTCCAGCCGCCAGCCGGCCGCCCCCTGCCGCACCCGGGTGCGGGCCGCGCCCCCCTCCCCCAGGATGTATTCCCGGAAGCCGAGGTCGTTCTCGTTGACCTCGGGCAGGGTGTCGAAGCCCCACCAGGCATCGTATTTCTCCGGCCACTCGTCAAAGTGGTACCACGAAAAATAAGGGGAATCGGGGGTTTGGTACGCGCCGGGGCCGGGGTAGCGCCCGTACTTATTGAAGTAGACGCTGTCCGCCCCCGTATGGCTGAACACCCCGTCCAGCAGC
Source organism: Candidatus Avimonas faecium (assembly GCA_904419005.1). Lineage (GTDB taxonomy): Bacteria > Bacillota > Clostridia > Oscillospirales > Acutalibacteraceae > Avimonas > Avimonas faecium. Next base: position 14,968 of record CAJFQI010000010.1, read on the forward strand.
ACCCGGATCCCCACCTGCGCCGCCGAACGCAGCAGGGAGCGGAAGTCCTCCTCCGTCCCGAGCAGGGGGTCGATGCGGGTGTAATCCGCCGTATCATACCGGTGGTTGGAGTGGGCCTCAAACACCGGGTTGAGGTAAAGGCAGGTCACCCCGAGCTCCGCCAGCCGGTCGAGCCGGCTTTCCAGCCCCTTGAGGTCGCCGCCGAAATAATCGTTGTTGCGCACGACGCCCTGTTCGTCCGGCCGCCACTCCGGCTGGCCGCCCCAGTCCTCCCGCAGCACCCGGCCGGCCGGGATCCCCTCCTTGGGCGCGCCGGAACGGGCGAACCGGTCGGGGAACACCTGGTAGAAGATCCCCCCCGCCAGCCATTCCGGCGTGCGGAAGGCCGGGTCGTAGCAGGTCAGCTGCCAGCGCGGCGCATCCCCGCCCTCGGCCAGCTCCCCCGTCCCGTCCGGGCGGCGGGAGAGGGCCCTGCACCCCTGGGCGGTGTCCATTTCAAACCAATACCAGTACAGCCCCGGCGTATCGGGGGTGTAATGGACGTCCCACCATTCCCGCCGGTCGCCCTCCATCCCCGCCCAGAACATCGCCGAGCACTGCAGCGCCTCCGGGCCGGGGGCGGCGTCCTGCGCGGGATCCTCCGCCGCCCGCTGCACATACAGCCGGCAGGCGGTGCAGCCCAGCTCCCGCGGCAGGCAGACGCGAAAAAAGACCGCCTGCCCCGCCGGCTGCGCGCCGAAGGGCGAACGGTAGCGTAAGTCGCGGGAATCAAAGGGTGGCAGCATACAGATAACTCCTTCCGGCGGCAGGCCGCCGCGCGGGATGCCCGCCCCTCGGAGGGCGGGGCGGGTCAGCCGTTGTCTTTAACCTTTATATTATGGCATCTTTTCCCCGCGGAATCAAGCAAAAAAGAGCCGCCGCTTTCCGGCGGGCGGACAGGAAGCAGCGGGAAGCAAGGGGAAGCAAGGGGAAGCGGCCGGATTCCCGTCCATAAAACGCGAAATGCGGGCCATCCTCGCTGGCCCGCAAGCGGTTTTCAAAGGCAGGGGAAGCGGCATCCGCTGGGGATGCCGCTTCCGTCAAGGATGCCGCTTCCGTCAAGGATGCCGCTTCCGGCGGGGATGCCGCATCCCCGCCGGATTTTTCAGTCCCCCGGTACGGAAGGGCGCCGCCTCCCCGTCGGAAGCCCTCGCCGTGCTCTGCCCCGGCAGGATTACTGGTCCCCCTGGTAGGAGCCGATGACATCCCCCTCCTGCAGCCGGCGCTCCGTGCCGTCTTCCTGCCACGAATACTCCTTGTCCGCGACAAAGACATCCCCCGGCTCATAATGCGCGGGGATTTCCTCCCGCGCCTGCCCGGAGGCCTTGGCCGAAACCAGCACCCCCGCAACGGCCAGCAGCGCCAGGGCAAGAAATGCCGCCGCGCCAATCCAGGCCTTCCTTTTCTCCATAACCGCCGCCTCCTCGTTTATAATAGAAAACAAGGCGCTGCCTCGTTTCCCCCCTTTTCGTTCGCCGGCCCCCGTTTGCCGCCGCTTAATCGGCGTCCCCCTTTTCCGTGCCAAAGCCGCCCTTGGCCGCCTTTCTCCGCTCCACCTCAAGGGTGCGGAAGCGCCCGGGCGGGACGCCGACCTCCCGCCGGAAGACCCGGGAAAAATACGCCGCCTGCTTAAAGCCGCATTTGACCGCGATCTCGTCCACGGTCAGCGAGGTAAACAGGAGCGCCTCCTTGGCCAGCTCCAGCTTGTATTTCAGGATATACCGGCCGATGGTCATCCCCGTCAGCAGCCGGAAATCCCGCAGCAGGGTGGTATGGTTGGTATGGTACCGCTCGCAGAGCATCTCCACCGAAAGTTCCTTGTCATAATGGGCATGGATGTATTCCAGCACATTCCGGGCCAGCGACGTGGAGACGGCGCCCCCTCCCATAAACCGGGCATATTCCTGCTCCGCCAGCTGGAACAGCTCCAGCAGGTTGACCCGCGTGCGGCAGGCCCAGTAGTCGTCGGTATGCCGGTCCAGCTGCCCGATCGCCGCGTCCATCAGTTCCCGCGCTTTCTCAAGCGCCAGGCTGTCCAGCGGCAGCACGCCGGCATACGCCATCCCCCAGTCAAGGAACAGGTGGAAGGAGGGGTAGCCGTATTCCTCCCGCAGCTCCTCAAAATCCCGGCTGCGGATGTTTTCCATCGTCAGGTTGAGATTGATAAAGCCCGGCGCGAAGGCGATGGATTTGGCCTTCAGCCCGTAGCTGTAGATTTTTTCCACCTGCACGCCGTCGTGCAGGAACAGCGCCGCGCCGGCCTGGAGGTAGCAGCGGTCCTGGTTAAGCCGCAGGGCGACGCAGCCCTCCTCCACCAGGATGATTTGCAGGCAGCCCTGCGGCGGCCGGTGTTCAAAGGTTTCCTCCCATTCAAAAGAAACCGTAACGGCGCAGGCACAGTAATTCCGGGTGAGAACCGCCATCTGTTTCCCCTCCTTCATCAGAACGGCAAAGCGGCCGGAAAGCGCAGAAGGCTGACAGGCCGAAAACGGGCAACGCGCTGGTAGTAAAACGTTTTCCCGCTCCCGCTTTTCGATAAAAATTATCCGGAAGAAGGAGGGAATCTGTTGGATTTCCCACAAACATTTTCTTTATCCTACATTCTACTCGCCCCGCGCGCAGAAATCAATACCATACTATAGAAAAAATTGTAAATTTCCCGTTTTTTACCTTTTCCCTTCCTGGGTTTCCCTTATTTTTCATAAAAATGGATCGACGCGCTGCCGGCGATAAGGGGCTTCCCTCAAAAAAAGCGGGCGTCGGGGAAATATTTCTTGCATTTTCCTGCGGGATCCTGTAAGATAAATGCATTGATTTGCTTTAAACCGCTGCGGTTTAAAGCGATAAAGCTTTGAGAGGGGGATCCCGATGCCGAAGGAAACCGTGATCTGGCTGACCATTGGCGTCTACATTGTGTTTATGGTGGCGGTCGGCCTGCTCAGCGCCCGCAGCTCCAAAAGCATCACCGATTTCACCGTCGGAGGCCGCAACGCCGGCGCGTGGGTGTCGGCCTTATCGTACGGGACCGCGTATTTTTCGGCGGTCATGTTTATCGGCTATGCCGGCTCCACCGGGTGGAAATACGGGCTGTGGGGGGTGCTGCCCGGCATCGGCAACGCGGTGTTCGGCTCCCTGCTGGCGTGGCTGGTGCTGGCCCGCCGCACCCGGGAGACCACCCGGCGGCACAAGATCAAGTCGATGCCGCAGTTCTTTTCCAAGCGGTTCCAAAGCACGGGGATGAAGCGGTTTGCGGTGGCGGTGATCTTCCTGTTCCTGCTGCCCTATTCCGCCTCGGTGTACAAGGGGCTGACCAGCGTCTGCGCCGTGCTGCTCGGCATTGACGAGCGGGTGTGCATGGTGGTGATCGCCTTAGCCGCCGCGGTGGTGGTGATCCTGGGCGGGTACGCCGCCACCCTCAAGGCGGATTTTGTGCAGGGGATCATCATGCTGGTCGGGGTGAGCGCCCTGATCGTGGCGGTGGTGCGCTGCAAGCAGGTGGGCGGCCTTCAGGCGGGCCTGCAGGCCATCGCCGCCGAAACCGAAAAGCTGAACTTAGGCGTGCAGGACCACATCGGCCTGTGGGCCACGGTGCTGATGACCTCCTTCGGCACCTGGGGCCTGCCCCAGATGATCCACAAATACTACGGCATCCGGGACGACCGCGAGGTACGGCGGGGGACGGTGATCTCCACCCTGTTCGCGCTGCTGATCGCGGGGGGCGGCTACTTCATCGGTTCCCTGTCCCACCTGTTCTTCACCTCCCTCCCCTCCCCGCCCGGCGGCGGCGAGGGCAGCCCAGACTACCTGGTGCCCAACATGCTGGCGCAGGCCGACCTGCCGACCATCCTGGTGGGGGTGGTGCTGGTGCTGCTCATCGCGGCGTCGGTGTCCACCCTGGCGTCGATCACCATCACCGCTTCCTCGACCCTGACGATGGACTTCATCCAGGACAAGCTGTTCCCCGGGATGGGCAAGGTCCGCGCCGGCTGGGTGACCAAGGGGATCTGCGGGGTGTTCGTGTTGCTGTCCTACCTGATCGCCAATTCCGACACCCCGATCTTAGATATGATGTCCTATTCCTGGGGGATCCTCTCCGGCAGCTTCCTGGCGCCCTACCTGATCGCCCTGTACTGGAAGGGGATCAACCGGGCGGGCGCGTGGGCCGGGATGCTCGGCGGCTTCCTGATCGCCCTGCCGCCGGTGGTCTGCAAGCTGCTGGCGCCGGGGGTATCCCTTCCGGGCCTGGGAGCGGTCCAGGACCTCGGCCCCCACTTCGCCTGCGCGGCGATGGTGCTCTCCCTCCTGCTCTGCGTGGTATTCAGCAAGCTGGCCGCGGCCCGGGGCTGGAAAAGCGGGGAAGGAAACCCTTCCTTCTACCAAGCGCAACCGGCTGAAGCCGCTGGCTCCACTGACACAGTGAACGCATAAGCATCCTCCGTTGTCTCTCCGAACATCAAATGAATACGCGGGAAAAGCCAAGGCCAGCCTTTAAAAGAATATGGGCAAGTATGGGGTTTCTCTCCTTTTCCAAAATTATTGCAGCGAAAACAGGCCGATACTCTTTACTTTTTATAGAGGAACTAGTAAAATAATTAAGAATGCTGCCATGTTTTCGCAGGAGGCTGGCCCTTCTCCCTCGCGTTTATCGCCTGCAAACCACACCTATCCGCTTCTTTATTGCTTGAAAGAATACGGAAAGAAGATGTATAATATGGAATTCACGGGTATCACCATATTGACCGAAGATGTGCAAAGGCTGGCCGGCTTTTACTCGGACGTTTTTTCGATGCCGGTCGCGAGGGACGACATCCATGTTGTTTTTTGTGCAGGGAACGTGCAAATTGCCTTGTATTCCAAAGACGCCGCCAAACAAGATATGGCGTTCGATTTTTCACTCTATAACGGCGCGGGAAGCGTGATCCTCAACTTCGACGTGGACGATGTGGACGCGGAATACGAAAGGCTGTCTAAAATGTCTGTTCTTTTCGTTAACCATCCTGTGGTCCGTCCATGGGGGATGAAGTCCTTCCAATTCCGTGACCCCGACGGCAATATTCTGACTTTTCGGAAAGCGGTAAGCCGGTAAGGCTGGCCGCTTTCTGTTTCCCGGACCGGCCGACCGCGGAGACCGGCCCCTACTTTTCGGCAGCCCGCGGAGAAAAGAGGATGACGGACAATGACAAATTACCCGATATGGAACCCGGAAATGGAATGTATGGAGCGCCGCGAGCTCGAGGCGCTCCAGCTGGAGCGGCTCAAGGCGCTGGTTGATTACTGCGACCGCAATGTGAAGTTTTACCACGACCGGCTGGAAAAGGCCGGGGTGACGGCGGACAAGATCAAAGCCCTGTCGGATATCCAGTACATACCCTACACCACCAAGGCCGACCTGCGGGACACCTACCCGTTCGGGATGTTCAGCGTCCCCCAGAGCAAGCTGGTGCGGATCCACGCCTCCTCCGGCACCACGGGCAACCCCACGGTGGTGGGCTACACCCGGGAGGACCTCGACAACTGGGCCGAGCAGGTGGCCCGCCTGGTTTACGCCGTCGGCGCCAACGAGGAGACCATTGTGCAGAACTGCTTTGGCTACGGGATGTTCACCGGCGCGCTCGGCCTGCACTACGGGCTGGAAAAAATCGGAGCCACGGTGGTGCCGACCTCGGCGGGCAACACCGAGAAGCAGCTCAAATTCATGCGGGATTTCGGCACCACCGCGCTGGTGGCCACCCCGTCCTACGCCCTCTACCTCGCGGAATCCGCGCGGGAGATGGCCGACCGCTATCCCATGGACCAGTACAAGCTCACCCTGGGCCTGCTGGGCAGCGAGGGCTGCACCCCCGAGATGCGGGAGCAGATTGAGCAGCGGTGGGGCAGCGGCTTCTTCGCCACCGACAACTACGGTATGTCCGAGCTCAACGGCCCCGGCATGTCGGGCGAATGCCTCGCCCGCTGCGGGCTGCATATCAACGAGGACCACTTCCTCTGCGAGATCATCGACGCCAACACCCTGGAGGTGCTGGAGCCGGGCGCGACCGGGGAGCTGGTCGTCACTGCGCTGACCAAGCGGGGGCTCCCGATGCTGCGGTACCGCACCAAGGACATCACCAACATCGACTATTCCCCCTGCGTCTGCGGCCGCACCACCGCCCGGATGCACAAGATCATCGGGCGCAGCGACGATATGCTCAAGATCCGCGGGGTCAACGTCTTCCCCTCCCAGGTGGAAAGCGCCCTGATCGGGATCACCGAGATCGGCCCCCATTACCAGCTGGTGGTCCGCCGCCAGGGCTTCTCCGACACCCTGGAGGTGCGGGTGGAGCTGGTTGACGCCTCCCTGCTCGAGCGGTACGGGGAGCTGGAGGATTTGCAGAAGCGGATCCACGACCGGATCAAGAGCATCCTGGGCATTGAAATCATCGTCAGCCTGGTGGAGCCCAAGAGCCTCGACCGCTACACCGGTAAGGCGCAGCGGGTCCTCGACCTCCGCTCCTAGCGGAGAGCACTCCTGGCGGAGAGCACGCCGCGCATAGAGGCTTGGCGGGGCCGTTTCCCTGGGCCGCCCGCGTGCCGGCGTGGATAGCGGCTCCTGGCGGAGAGCACGCCGCGCCTGGAGGCTGGCGGGGTGTTTCCCCTGGGCCGCCCGCGTGCCAGGCAACACGCCGGGAGGAAAATCGCCGCCCGCCCTGCCGCGGGCGGGAAACGCCGGCTTAACCAGCCCGGCAAAGGCGCGTCTTGCCCGCCGCAGGCGTGCCTCTTGGCTTTTGTCGAATTTTCTATTATACTAGGTAAGGATACCCGCAGATATCCCGGCAGGCCCGGGGATGCCCGTATTCTATCCGTACCCTCCGGCGGGAAAGCGGGCGGGGCGGATACCTTTGCACCATATCCCATCACAGAGAAACAGTTCCGGCGCGGCCGGACGCGGGAAGGATGATAGCCAATGAAAACCCTGATGCTGGGCAACGAGGCCGTTGCCCGCGGCGTGTACGAGGCGGGAGCGACCGTCGTCTCCTCCTACCCCGGCACCCCCAGCACCGAAATCACCGAAACCGTCGCCAAGTACCCGGAGGTCTACTGCGAATGGGCCCCCAACGAGAAGGTGGCCCTTGAGGTCGCGTTCGGCGCGGCCACCGGCGGGGCGCGCAGCTTCTGCGCGATGAAGCACGTCGGCCTCAACGTCGCGGCCGACCCGCTCTATACCGCCTCCTACATCGGCGTGAACGCCGGGATCGTCATCGCCGTGGCGGACGACCCGGGGATGCACTCCTCCCAGAACGAGCAGGACTCCCGGCATCACGCGATCGCGGCCAAGGTCCCGATGCTCGAGCCCTGCGATTCGGCGGAATGTCTGGCCTACACCAAGCTGGCCTATGAGCTGTCTGAGCAGTACGACACCCCGTTCCTGCTGCGGCTTTCCACCCGCGTCTCCCACTGCCGCTCCCTGGTGGAGCCGGGCGAGAGGGACAACCGGGAGCTCAAGCCGTATAAAAAGGACGTCATGAAAAACGTCATGATGCCGGCGATGGCCAAGGGCCGCCACGTCGTGGTGGAAAAGCGCACCGAAGCGCTGCGCGCCTGGGCGGAAACCTCCGGCATCAACCAAGTGGAATACAACGACACCCGCATCGGCATCGTCTGCGCGGGCACCGCCTACACCTACGCGCGGGAAGCGCTGGGCGAACGGGCGAGTTATTTCAAGCTCGGCATGGTCAACCCGCTGCCCATCCAGTCCCTGATCGACTTTGCCCGCCATGTCGGGCAGGTCTACGTCATTGAGGAGCTGGACGACATCATTGAGACCCACTGCCGCAAGCATGGCATCCCGGTCATCGGCAAGCTTCTCTTCCCCACCTGCGGGGAGTTCTCCCAGGCCGTGGTGCGGGAGGCGCTGCTCGGCGAAGAACGCCCCTTCCACACCCTGGACAAGCCGATCCCCGGCCGGCCCCCGGTCCTCTGCGCCGGATGCCCCCACCGCGGCGTGTTTTACGCGCTGAAAAAATTTAACCTCTACGTCAGCGGCGACATCGGCTGCTATACGCTGGGCGCGTCCGCCCCGCTGGCCAGCATTGACGCGTGCGTGTGCATGGGCGCGTCGATCAGCGGGCTGCACGGCTTCAATACCGCCCGCGGGCCGGAGCAGGCGAAGAAATCGGTCGCCGTCATCGGCGATTCCACCTTCTGCCATTCCGGCGTCACCGGGCTGATGGACATCGCCTACAACAAAGGCATCTCAACCGTGATCGTGCTTGATAACTCGATCACCGGCATGACCGGCCACCAGAACAACCCCGCCAACGGCCTGACCCTGCGGGGCGACCCGACGGTGGCGGTGGACCTTGAAGCCCTGGCCCACGCGCTGGGCATCCGCCGGGTGACGGTGGTCGACCCGTTTGACCTCGACGGGGTGCGCGCGGCGGTGGAAACCGAGCTGGCGGTGGAGGAACCCTCCCTGATTATCGCCCGCCGTCCCTGCGCCCTGCTCAAAAACGTCAAGCACAACCCGCCGATGGTGGTGGACGCCGAGAAGTGCACCGGCTGCAAGAGCTGCCTGAAGGCCGGCTGCCCGGCGATCTCGGTCCACGGGCAGGACAACAACGGCCGCGGGCATGCGATCATCGACCCCAACCAGTGCGTGGGCTGCGAAATCTGCGCCAAGATCTGCCGGTTCGGCGCGATCTCCTTTCCGGACGCCGGCAAGGCCCAGGCGTAAGCCGCATTGAAAGAAAGGAGAAATCCCTATGTCGAACACCATTCCCCAATCGAATGTGAAGAATATCATGATCGTCGGCGTCGGCGGGCAGGGCACCCTGCTGGCCAGCAAGCTGCTGGGCAAGGCCTTTGTGGAAAAGGGCTTTGACGTTAAGGTCAGCGAGGTGCATGGCATGTCCCAGCGGGGCGGCTCGGTCGTCACCTACGTCCGCTACGGCGACAAGGTCTACTCCCCCCTGGTGGAAAAGGGGGAGGCCGACCTCATCATCGCGTTTGAGCAGCTCGAGGCCGCCCGCTGGCTGCCCTACCTCAAGCCGGACGGGATCCTGATCACCAGCAACCAGGCCATGGACCCCATGCCGGTGGTCATGGGCAACGCGGAATACCCGCAGGGGATCCTCCCCGCCATCCGGGAGATGGGGGTTACGGTCATTGAGGCCGACGCGCTCGGCCTGGCAATGGAGGCCGGCTCCGCCAAGGCGACCAACGTGGTGCTGCTGGGCCTGGCCGCGCATTACTTAGGCTTTGACAAGGAGATGTGGGTCGACGTCATCCGCACCACCGTGCCGCCTAAAACCATCGCGGTCAACGAAAAGGCGTTCGAGCTGGGCTACAACGCCATCGCGTAACGGCGGCCGGCGGGCCGCGCCTGGGAAGCACCCCGCCTAAAAATCAACCGCCCGGCTCCTGCCCGGCGGAAGCAAAGGAGAGAGCCCCATGCCATTCTATCAGCCGGAAATCGAGTGCGCGTCGCGGGACTACCTGCACGCCGTACAGTCGGCGCGCCTAATCAAAATGGTCAAGAACGCCTACGACCACGTCCCCTTCTATAAAAAGCTGCTGGACGACGCCGGCGTGCAGCCGGGGGATATCCACTCGATTGACGATATCGTCAAGCTGCCCTTTACGACAAAGAACGACCTGCGGGACAATTATCCCTACGGCCTGTTCGCCGTCCCTCCCCGCGACCTGGTGCGCATCCACGCCTCCTCCGGCACCACCGGCAAGCAGACGGTGGTGGGCTACACCGCCCACGACATCGACGTGTGGGCCCAGGGCGCGGCCCGCGCCCTGTCCGCCGCCGGCTGCACCAAGGACGATTTCGTCCACGTCTCCTACGGCTACGGCCTGTTTACCGGCGGCTTGGGCCTGCATTACGGCGCGGAGAAGCTGGGGGCCACCGCCATCCCGGTATCCTCCGGCAACACCAAGCGCCAGGTGCAGATTTTGCAGGATTTCGGCTCCGATTTCCTGTGCTGCACCCCCTCCTATGCGATGTTCATCGGCGAGACGGTGCGGGATATGGGGATCGACCCCAAGACCCTCAAGCTGCGGGGCGGCCTTTTCGGGGCCGAGCCGTGGACCGAAAATATGCGCAAGGAAATCGAGCGGCTGCTGGACATCCAGGCCCACGACATCTACGGCCTGTCCGAGATCGCCGGCCCTGGCGTCGCCTACGACTGCGAATGCTTTGACGGGCTGCACATCTGCGAGGACCATTTCTATCCCGAGGTCATCGACCCCGACACCCTCAAGCCCCTGCCGGACGGCGAGTACGGCGAGCTGGTGTTCACCTGCATCGGCAAGGAGGCGCTTCCCCTGGTCCGGTACCGCACCCGGGATATCTGCGCCCTCAACCACGCGCCGTGCGCCTGCGGGCGGACGGTGGTGCGCATGAGCAAGCCCCGCGGCCGCAGCGACGACATGCTCATCATCCGCGGCGTCAACGTCTTCCCCTCCCAGGTGGAGCATGTGCTGCTGGAGCTGGGGATGGATCCCAACTACCTGATTATCGTCGACCGCAAGAACAGCCTGGATACCATGGAGGTGCAGGTCGAGATGAACCCCGCCCTCTTCTCCGACTCGGTCAAGGACATTGAAAACGCGGAAAAGCGGATTGAGGCCGCGCTGCAAAGCACCCTCAACATCCACGCCCGCGTCCGCCTGCTGGAGCCGAACACCCTGCCCCGCTCCGAGGGAAAGGCCAAGCGGGTCATCGACAACCGCCATCTGTAAAAAGCACGCCGCGGCCCGGCCGCACGCGAAAAGCCCCGGGGATCCAACCATGGGTTGGCCTCCCCGGGGCTTTTTCAAACCATCCCTCCATTGCCTCCCTACCGCATACCGTGCTATCCTTATCGCGGCCGCAGAACTACGCCGTAAACCACGCAAAATCCAAAGGAGGTCTTCTGATGGACAAACCGTTCCAGCCCGCCGACCTGGCCGGGACGCTCGCCGCCCTGCGCAGAAGCCGGGGCGCCACCCAGGAAGAGATGGCCCGCGCCCTCGGCGTGACCAACCAGGCCGTCTCCAAGTGGGAAGCCGGCGCCTGCTTCCCCGATACCGCGCTCCTGCCCCGCATCGCCGATTACTTCGGCGTCTCCCTGGACCGGCTCTTCGGCCGGGAGGAGGACCCGCCGGAGGGCTCTTTCCGGGAGGCTGCCGCCCGCCTGCGCCGGCTTTTTAAGGGGCGAGGGCGGGAGGGTGCCTTCTTCTTGGCGGTGCGGCTCTCCCGCATCCTGCACGAGGAGGTGCTGGCCAGCGCCGGCCTGCGCCGCTGGGAACCGGCGGACGCCGACGCCCCCGAGGGGCTCCCTCCGTGGGGCTATTCCGCCTGTGCGGAACCGGAAGGGGCCGCCATCCTAAAAGGGGAGTCCGCGTTCTTTTCCTGCCGCCGGGGCGAAAAGCCCCTGCTGCCGGCCGAGCAGCGGGAAATCCACGCCCTGCTCGCCCCGCTGGCCGACCCATCCGTGCTCGCGGCCCTGTTCAGGCTGTACGAGCTGACCGCCGCGGACCCATCCCGATTTGTCCCGGCGCAGGCGGTCGCCGGGCGGTGCGGCCTCCCCCTCCCGGAAGCGGAGCGCGCCCTTCGGCAGCTGCCCGTCCGGCTCGCCGGCGGAGAGGGGGCCGCGCGGTACCGCTTGGACGGCCCGTATGAGGCGCTTCCTCCGCTGCTGCGCCTGCTGGCCGTCCGCTAGGCGCGCGGCGCATACCAAACGAAAGCCAAGGCCCGCGGCGTTGCCGTGGGCCTTGGCTTTTTTGAACCGCGGCGCGCCCGCAGCCCGGCCAAGGCAGCCGCGGGAGACGGCCCGCCGCTCAAATCCGGCCCTGCTGCCTGAGCGCCGCCACCTTGAGGACGGCGGTCTGGGTCTTGGCGTCGGGGATCTCGTTGGCCAGGACCCGCCGCACCGCCTCATCCAGCGGGATCCGCTCCGCTTCAAGGAACTCGTCCTCGTCCGGATGCATCTCGCCGAATTGCAGGCCGGCCGCCAGATACAGGTGGATGATCTCCCCGCAGTAACCGGGCGAGGGGTAAAGCTTGCCCAAGGAAACATACCGCTCGGCGGAGGCGCCGGTCTCCTCCCGGAGCTCCCGTTTGCCGGCCTCCAGCGGGTCCTCCCCGCGCTCCAGCTTGCCGGCGGGCAGCTCAAGCAGCACCTCGCCGTAGGGATACCGGAATTGGCGGACGAACAGCAGCTCGTCTTGATCGGTCAGGGCCGCGATGCATACCCCGCCGGGATGCTCGACCACCTCCCGGGTGGCGAGGCGCCCGTTGGGCAGCTCCGCCTTATCGACCCGCAGGTTGATGATCTTCCCGCGGAAGCGGTAGTCCTGGGACACGGTTTTTTCAATAAGCTCGCTCATATTTTCATCGTCTCCTTCATAGAAATGGCAGTAAGGCTTGGGCCCGGGCGCAAAGCCGCCAGGGGCCGGCATCCTCCCCAACCGGGAAAAATAGAGATGAGGAAGGAATGGAAAATGGTGATGCGGCAGCGATTGGTAACCCCCCAGCCTGCGGACAGCGGCGCGGTGCGATGCCTGATCTCCGCCCTGCGGGGGCGGTACCCCTTCCTTCAGGCGGCCCCTGTGGGAAAAAGCGTGCTCGGCCGGGAAATCATGGGGCTGGTACTGGGCAGCGGCCGGGAAAAGATCCTGTACGCCGCCGCCTTCCACGGGCAGGAATGGCTGACCTCGCTGGTGCTGCTGCGCTTGGTTGAGAACCTCTGCGCCGCGCTCCAGGGCGACGGCCGGATAGCGGATATCGATTTTCATGAAGCCCTGGCCGGGCGGAGCCTGCTGTTCGTCCCCCAGGTCAACCCCGACGGGGTGGACATCGCCCTGCACGGCTCCGGGTCGGCGGGGCCGTGCGCCCGCCTGGTGCGGGAGCTGGGAGGCAATGAGCCGGGCCGCTGGCAGGCCAATGCCCGCGGCGTGGATATCAACCACAATTTTGACGCCGGCTGGCGGCAGCTCCGCCAAAGCGAGGAGGCCGCCGGCATCACCGGCCCCGCCCCCCGCCAATACGGCGGCCCGGAGCCGGAAAGCGAGCCGGAAACCCGCGCGATGGCCGGCCTTTGCCGCCGGGTCGCCTTCCGGCACGTCCTCGCGCTCCATTCCCAGGGGGAGGAGATCTACTGGCGGTACGGGGAGGGCACGCCTCCCCGCGCGCAGAGGATGGCGGAGGTGATGGCCGCTTCGTCCGGCTACACCGCCGCCGACCCGGAGGGGCTGGCCTCCCACGGCGGCTTCAAGGATTGGTTTATCCAGGAGACCGGACGCCCCGGCTTTACCATTGAGCTGGGGCGGGGGACCAACCCCCTGCCGGCCTCCGACCTGGAGCCCGTCTATGAAAAGGCGCAGGAGATGCTCCTGCTGGCCGCCTTGATGTGAGGGGCGCGTGAGGGAAAAGCCGCCCTACCCGGCGCACCCGCCGGCCCGAAAGCCCGGCGGGCGGTCACGGGTGGGGCTTGCCCTCCCGGTAGGCCTGCATGATCTCCCGGAACACCTGCCCATTGCTGGGAGGCGTCCAGGTAATCGCGTTCGCCCCGGCCCGGATCGTCTCCCGGATGCTCTCCTCCGTCGGCCCGCCGGTGGCAATGATCGCCAAATCCGGGAACCGCTCCCGGATAGAGCGCACCAGCGCCGCCGTCTGTGCGGCTGCGGAGATGTTGACGATCCGCACACCGGCCTGCACCCGCGCAGCCACGTCGTCCCGGTCGGAGACCACCGTCACCACCACGGGGATATCCACGCGCCGGATCAGCTCCCGCACCGTCTCGTCCTTGGTCGGGGCGTTGACGACCACGCCGATCGCCCCCTGGAATTCGGCATGGAGGGCAAGGTCCATCACCCGCGCCCCCTGCGTCAGGCCGCCGCCCACGCCGGCGAACACCGGCATATCGGCCGCGGTCATAACCGCCTGGGTAATCAACGGCTGGGGCGTGAAGGGATAGACCGCGATCACCGCGTCCGCGTTGCAGTTGCGGATGATCGCCACGTCGGTGGTAAAGACCAGCGACCGGATCCGCTTGCCGAAAACCCGGATCCCGGAGCATTCCCGGATCGCCTCCGGCACCGGGAGCATAAAGGAGCGCAGGTTGCCCTGGAATTCGGGGATATACTGTCCTTGCATACGGCTTCCTCCTTGCCAGCGGCGTGCTTATACACGCCTGTTTTTTGATATGGCCCCGTAAAAACCGGCATGGCGCGGAGGCCCTTGGAATTTTATTGATCCTCTATATGGCCGGTTCTTGACACGCTTTCCCTCTTCGCCTTTTATAAAAGGAAGCGCAGCGGTCGCCGCATCCTTGTGAATCAGCCCGCATACATAAGGGGAAAACCTGCCGCCGTTATCCCCGTCTTCATAACAAACCGCTGCATTCCGTTTATTTTCATCCATGCAAGATCCTAGCGGCGGCCCCGCAAAATCCCGTTTTTCACCGTTTAAGCTACGGTGTATTTTATTGTACCGCAGAATCAGCCGGAAGGGAAGAGAAAAAGCGGGAAAAGGCAGGAGAACCCGCTCAATCCGGACGGGTTCTTCCCGCTCCGCGCGGGGAGGCCTCCGGGCGGCCGGCCTTTCCCCGCATGGTTTTTCCTGCCGGCAGGCCTTTTCCTGTTTCGGTTTCCCTCTATTTATGGTATACTGGAACTGGTTATGATTAAGAGAAGGCGTGCCGCCGGCCCGCCTGGCTGAAAGGGGTTTTTCCGATGCGCAAATTTTTTGAAATCGACCCGCAGGAGCTGAACGGCAACGTATTCCGCCAGATCGGCCGGGACTGGATGCTGATTACCGCCGGCAAGCCGAACGGGTTCAACACCATGACGGCGAGCTGGGGCGGCCTCGGCGTGCTGTGGAATGCGAACGTCAGCTTTATCTTCGTCCGTCCGTCCCGGTACACCTACGAATTTCTCGAAAGGGAAAACTACTACTCCCTCTCCTTTTTTGAGGACGGCAACCGCCGCGCCCTGCAATTCTGCGGCGCGCATTCCGGCCGGGACACCGACAAGCCGGCGCAGACGGGGCTGACCCCCGTTTTTGACGCGCCCGCCCCCTATTTTGAGCAGTCGCGGCTCACCCTGATCTGCCGGAAAATGTATTATCAGGACCTGGAGCCGGCCCATTTCCTTGATCCCACCATCCTGAGTAGCTATAAGGACGGGGATTACCACCGGATGTATGTGGGCGAAATTGTAAAGGTCCTGCAGGCGGAGTAGCGCGGCGCCGCCGGCGGCATTGCCGCTAAGCCCCGGGCGGCGCGGCCCGCTCCTCCTGCCGCCGGGCCGCACCCGGCCTGTCCCGGCAGGAGCGGCAAAGCCCCAGCCGTGGGGCCCTGCTTGTTCTGCTTGAATCAAATCCTGGCCAGAGGATTCTCCGCGCCGCCTCCCGCCGGGCCCGGACACGGGTCCGGGCCATCCCATGGAGCCTGTACGCACAAAGGGCGCGCGAAAGGGTAAAAAACATAGGAAAAATCCAGCATTTAAGGCGCACACCGCCTTAAATGCTGGATTTTTCTGTACGTTTTATACTGTTTGTTGATTTTTCAGCAAACGCTCAAAGGGGAGCGACGGTTTCCTTCCCGGCAAGCGGCCGTTCAGCCGGCCGCTCTGGCGCGCTCCCTGCCATGACGCAGGGGGATAACCGCACGCCCTCCCGCTCCCGCAGGGAGCCCGGATGCCCGGCCCCGCTCCGGGCATCTGCCCTCCGGCAGCCGCCCCTTGTCCCGTCCAGCGGGGCGGCGCGGCGCGGGAAGGGGAGGGGGACAGGGGGAGCGCGGAAGCGCCGGGCAGCCGCCCGGGGTTAGGAAGGCCGCCGGGCAGCCTAGGCTTTGGATTCCTCTTTCTCTTGCGGGCGCACTGCTTCAAGCGCCTCCCGCAGGGTATCCAGCGGGGTGAGTCCCGGCTTGAGCTTGACCGCAAAGTACGGCTTGGCCCCGGCGCTGATCATCACCCGGCCCTTGAGGGCGGAGGACAGGCGCGCGCCGGTCTCCATATTCAGCTTGCGCTGGTAGAGCAGCAGGCTGTCCTGCTGCTGCTTGACCTCGTAGATGCCGGCGTCCGCCGCCATATTGCGCAGAAGGGCCACGTCGATCAGCCCCTGGACGGCCGCGGGCGGCTCGCCAAAGCGGTCGATCAGCTCGTCGTATACATCCAGCGAATCCTCGTGGGTGCGGATGTCCGCGATCCGGCGGTAGACCTCCAGCCGCTGGGCGTTGGAGGAAATATAGCTTTCGGGGATGTGGGCGGAAACCTGCAGGTCGATCAGGCACTCCGCCTCCCGGTTCGCGGCAGGCAGGCCCTTTTCCTCGTTGACCGCCTCGCCCAGCAGGCGGAGGTACATCTCGTACCCCACCGCCTCCATATGCCCGTGCTGCTGCGCGCCTAAGAGGTTGCCGGCGCCGCGGATCTCCATATCCCGCATCGCGATCTTAAAGCCCGCGCCGAACTCGGTGAACTCGCGGATCGCCTCCAGCCGCTTGGAAGCCACGTCGGTGAGCACCTTCCCCCGCACGAAGGTGAGGTAGGCGAAGGCCCGGCGGGCGGAGCGCCCCACCCGCCCCCGCAGCTGATGAAGCTGGGACAGGCCGAAATGGTCGGCGTTTTCAATAATCAGGGTATTGGCGTTGGGGACGTCCACCCCGGTTTCAATAATGGTGGTGCAGACCAGCACGTCGATCTCGTGCTCAAGGAGCTGGCGCCAGATGTCGGAAAGCTGCTCATCGCTCATCTTGCCGTGGGCAATGCCGACCCGCGCTTCGGGAATCCGCATCTGGATGCCGGCGGCGCACCGCTCGATCGTCTCCACCCGGTTGTGCAGGTAGTACACCTGCCCGCCCCGCCGCAGCTCCCGGCGGATGGCGTCGGCCAGGATGCCGTTGTCGTGCTCGAGCACATAGGTCTGCACCGGGCGGCGGTCCTGGGGCGCCTCCTCAATCACCGACATGTCGCGGATCCCGCTCATGGCCATGTTCAGGGTGCGGGGGATGGGGGTGGCGGACAGGGTGAGCACATCCACATGGGGGCTGAGCTCCTTGAGCCGCTCCTTCTGGGCCACGCCGAAGCGCTGCTCCTCGTCGACGATCATCAGGCCGAGGTCCTTGAACTGCACGTCCTTGGACAGCATCCGGTGGGTGCCGACCAGGATATCCACCTCCCCCCGGCGGAGCCGGCGGATGGTTTCCTCCTGCTGCTTGGCGGTGCGGAAGCGGGAGAGCATCTCGACCTTGACCGGGAAGCCCTCAAACCGCTTGACGATGGTGTTGTAATGCTGGAAGGCCAGGATGGTGGTGGGCACCAGCACCGCGCACTGCTTGCTCTGGCTGACGCACTTGAAGGCCGCCCGCAGCGCCACCTCGGTCTTGCCGAAGCCCACGTCCCCGCAGAGCAGGCGGTCCATCGGGACCGGCCGCTCCATATCCGCCTTGATCTCCTCCGTGCAGCGGAGCTGGTCGTCGGTTTCCTCGTATTCAAACCGGCGCTCAAAATCGTACTGCCACTCGCTGTCCGGGTCAAAGGCGAAGCCGGGGGTGGCCATCCGCTGGGCGTACAGCGCGATGAGCTGGCGGGCGATGTCCTTGACCGCGGTGCGGACCCGGGCCTTGGTCTTCTGCCACTCCTGCCCGCCCAGGCGGTGGAGCTTGACCCGCACCTCGTCCTTGGTGCCGATGTATTTGGATACCAGGTCGAGCTGGGTGACCGGGACGTACAGGGTGTCCCCCTTGTCGTAGAGCAGCTTGATGTAATCCTTGGCCACGCCCTGGACCTCCAGCTGGTGGATTCCCTGGTAGATGCCGATGCCGTGGGCGGCGTGGACAACGTAATCCCCCGGCGTCAGCTCGGACAGGGAGTGGATCTCCGCCGCCTTGTCCCGCTTGGGGCGCTTGAGGCGCCGGCGGGCGGACGCCGCACGTCCGTGGGTAATCACCGCCAGGCCCGCGTCCGGGTATTCCATCCCGGCGGAGAGGCCGCCCCGGAGTACCAGCACCCGGTTTTTCACCGGCGCCTCGGGGGCGGGGGCGTAGAGCGCGGGCAGGCCCTGCTTGACCAGGTCGGCAGCCAGGGTTTCGGCGTTTTTCTCCTCCCCGCCCGCCAGCACCACGCAGGCCATCCCCCGGTGCAGGAGGTCGCGCAGGTCCTCCGTCAGCAGCTCCAGCCCGCCGGACCATACCGGCAGTTGTCTGGCGTTGATATTATACAAAGAGTGAAGGCGGATATCGCTGCCGGAACGGGCGAAGGTCTCCAGCAGGAGGGCGCCCCGGCGCTCCAGCTCCGCCAGCACGCCCGCCTCATCAAGCGCGTATTCGGTCAGCCCGCGGCAGAGCTGCCCTTCGGCCAGCAGGGCCTTGATGTCCTCCTGGAGCTGCCACTGGGAGGTGCGCAGCCGCTCCTTGAGCTTGGCCGTTTCCGAGACGAAGAGGAGCGCCCCGTCCGCGTAATCAAACAGGGTGGCGGGCTTTTCATAAATGAGGGGGATATAGCGGTCAAAGGAGGCGGGATGCCCTCCCCCCCGCAGCCGGTCCACATCCGCCAGCAGGTTTTCCCTGGCCGCCGCCGCGTTTTTCCCCCGCAGCCCGGAGGCCAGGGCCTCGATTTTCCCCGCCAGCTCGGCCGGGTCGTCGTACATGATCTCGGCCGCCGGGGGGACGGCGATCTCCTCCAGCGTCTCGGTCCGCCGCTGGGACAGCAGGTCAAAATAGGCCAGGGTGTCCACCGTGTCCCCCCACAGCTCAATCCGCAGCGGGGAGGGGCAGTCGGCGGGGTAGACGTCAATGATGCCGCCCCGCACCGCGAATTGGCCGGGGCCCTCGATCTGGTCGCAGCGCTCATAGCCCGCGGCGGCCAGCGCGGCGGGCAGGCTCCTGACCGGCAGGGGGAGCCCGGCCCGCAGCCGGAGCGTCCGGGCCAGCAGCACGGCGGGGGGCAGGGTAAACTGGGCCGCCGCATCCGCGCAGGCCACCACGATGTCGTATTCCCCCGCCGCCATCTGCGCCAGCGTCCCCAGCCGCATCTGCTCGTATTCCCGGGAGGTGGATTCCACCCGCCGCAGGGCCAGGTCCCTTGCCGGGAGGAACAGCGGGCGGGCGCCGAAGGCCGCCAGATCCTCACAAACCCGGCTGGCCTCCCCCTCGTCCGCCGTCAGCAGCACCCCCCGGCGGCCCAAAGCGGCGCAGAGCGCGTAGATAAAATGCACCTTATGGATGTGCCCCAGGCCGGTCACCGCCGCGGGCAGCTTGCCCGTCTGGATGTCGGCGCAGAGCGCGCTGAATGCGGGCATCCCTGTCAGCCCGCGGTCAAAGAATCCCATACTTTCCTCCTAATCGAGCGAATCAAGCCCTCCCGGAATTGGGCAGGGAGAAACAGCCCGCCCCCTGCGGGGCAGGCTCGGCCCGGGCCCTCCGGCGTCCCCGCCCGCCGTTTCCCGGCGGACGAGATCAAACAAGCCGCACATACCCGCCCAAAGGGCCGCCGCAGCCCTTCCGAGGCGGCAGACGCATCGGCCTGGGCGGAAACCCCATCCCGCCCAGGCGGGCCCGCCAAGTCCGGGCCATACGGCCTATCGGAAGGGATGCCCTGGGGCAAAGCCATGAGGCGGCGGGCAGGCGATGGCGTCCCCGCCCCTGCTGCTACTATACGACGCCGGGCGCGCGAAAGGAGCCGAACGCGCGCGGCTCCTGCGGCGGGCGGCCGCTGGAGCTGGCCCGTCAAACAAGGGCAGGCCCCTCAGCCCCTCACAACAGGACGGGGCCCTGTTTAGCGGGAATAGGCGTTCATCGCGCCCTCCAGGTCGCCCTGCACAATCTTGCAGGCCGCGTCCGCCGCGTTCTGGAAGGCGTCCAGCATCTTGGCCGCTTCCTCGCCGGTAAATTTCGAAAGCACCCAGGCCGCGAGGTCGTAGTCCGGGCGGGGCTTCTGCCCCACGCCGATCTTGATGCGGGGGAACTGCTCGCTGCCCGACAGGGTGATGATGCTGCGCATCCCCCGCTGGCCGCCGTCGCTCCCCTTGCGCCGGATGCGCAGCACCCCCACCGGCAGGGTGATGTCGTCCAGCAGGACCAGCACCTGCTCCGGCTTGAGCTTATAAAACTGCATCGCCTCGGTCACCGCCTGGCCGCTGAGGTTCATGAAGGTCTGGGGCATCATCAGCAGCACCCGCTTGTCCCCGATGGCGGCTTCGGCGGTCAGGGCCTTGTACTTGGATTTGCGCACCTTGACGCCGAGCTTCTCCGCCAGCGCCTCCAGCGCCGCGAAGCCGGCGTTGTGCCGGGTGCCCTCGTACTTCTTGCCGGGGTTGCCCAGCCCGACGATCAAAAAGTCGATGGGGCTGGCGGGCTTTTTGCCCTTTGAACCGGAGCCGGCGGCTTTGGATTTGCGAAAAAACATCAACATTTCCCCTTTTTATGGTTGATAACGGGCCGGGGGAGCCTCCCGGGAAGCGGCGCTCCCCAGACGCAGCAGCGCGGCGGAATGCGAGCATCCCGCCGTTTTTGTCCCTATCCCTGCTGCCTCAAGGCTCCCTCCGGCCGGCTTAGATAAACATGATTGAAACCGGCTTATCCTCGTAAATCCGCTCAATCGCCTCAGAAAACACCGGGGCGACCGGCAGGACGGTAAACTTATCCAGCCGCTTTTCGGGCGGCAGCGCGATGGTGTCGAGCAGCACCACCCGCTCCAGCGGGCTTTCCTGCAGCCGCTCGATGGCCGGGCCGGAGAGCACCGCGTGGGTCGCCGCCGCAAACACCCGCTGCGCCCCCGCGTCCATGACCGCGGCCGCCGCGCTGCACAGGGTGCCGGCGGTGTCGATCATGTCGTCAAGCAACAGCACGGTCTTGCCCGCGACCTCCCCGATGATGTTCATCACCTCGCAGACGTTGGCGCGGGGGCGCCGCTTGTCCACGATCGCGATGGGGCAGTCCAGCCGGGCGGCGAAGTTGCGCGCCCGGGTCACCGAGCCCAGGTCGGGGGAGACCACCACGAAGCCCTCGTTGCCCCCGTTGGCCGCGATGAACTCCCGGAAATAGTTCGCCAGGATGGGCGCGCCCACCAGGTGGTCCAGCGGGATGTTGAAAAAGCCCTGGATCTGGGGCGCGTGGAGGTCCATGGTCACCACCCGGTCCGCCCCGGCGGCGGTCAGCAGGTCGGCCACCAGCTTGGCGGAGATGGGGTCCCGCGCCTTGGCCTTGCGGTCCTGCCGGGCGTAGCCGAAATAGGGGATCACCGCCGTGATCCGGGCCGCGGAGGCCCGCTTGAAGGCGTCCAGCATGATGAGCAGCTCCATCAGATGGTCGTTGACCGGGGCGCAGGTGGACTGCACCACAAACACGTCGGAGCCGCGCACCGATTCGTTGATCGACACGGCGATCTCCCCGTCGCTGAAGGTCTTGAC
The DNA here is from genome assembly GCA_904419005.1 of Candidatus Avimonas faecium. Taxonomy (GTDB): domain Bacteria; phylum Bacillota; class Clostridia; order Oscillospirales; family Acutalibacteraceae; genus Avimonas; species Avimonas faecium. The sequence goes on from CAJFQI010000010.1 coordinate 36,383, forward strand.
CTCCGAACGGCCGAGGTGCAGGCCCAGCCGTTCCGCGATCTGGCGCGCCAGCAACGGATGGGAATTGGCGGAAAAGATCTTGATGTCCTTGCCGTGGAAATTCATCCGTTCGCCCCCTTTGCCGCCGGCAAAACGGCGCGGGCGGACGGAGCCCTCCGGCGCATCCCCCGCGCGCAGGCATACAAAGCGTCCGTCGGAATCCCCCCTGTCCCCGCGCCCTTTACGGCGGGTGTTCGTTCTCCTTATCGTCTATTATGTCAAAGATCCCCGCCGTTTTCAAGGGCTTTTGCAAAGAAATGCTAGACAAACCCTGGAAGGGGAAGTCTTCTTCTGTGTAAAGGGTAAATTTCTTTCCTCCCCTGCATCTTTTTGTGGAAAACGCAGGCAGTTTTTGCTATAATATAAGTTGCTTGTGCGAAAGCGCGCAACAGCGCGCCGTCAAGGATCACAGGACTGCCAAAGCAGACAGCCATGGCCAATATTTTTAGGAGGTAGATTGCAAATGAGTCACAAGTATGTGTACCTTTTCCAAGAGGGCAACGGCAAAATGCGCGAGCTCCTCGGCGGTAAAGGTGCCAACCTGGCCGAAATGACCAATCTGGGCATGCCGGTCCCCTACGGCTTCACCGTATCGACCGAAGCCTGCACCCAGTATTACGAGGACGGCCGCCAGATCAGCCAGGAGATCCAGGACCAGATTTACGAAGCCCTCGGCAAGCTGGAAGAGCAGGCCGGCAAGAAGTTCGGCGACGCCGCCAACCCGCTGCTGGTTTCGGTGCGTTCGGGCGCCCGCGCGTCGATGCCCGGCATGATGGACACCATCCTGAACCTCGGCCTTAACGAGACCGTGGTCGAGGGCCTGGCCAAGAAGACCCAGAACCCCCGCTTTGCTTATGACTCCTACCGCCGCTTCATCCAGATGTTCTCCGACGTGGTTATGGAGCTGTCCAAGAAGGACTTTGAGAAGATCATCGACGAGATGAAGGAAGCCCGCGGCATCAAGCTCGACACCGAGTTCAACGCCGACGACATGAAGGAAATGGCCGAGAAGTTCAAGGCCTACTACAAGGAGCAGAAGGGCGAGGAATTCCCGACCGATCCGAAGGTGCAGCTGATGGAAGCGGTCAAGGCCGTGTTCCGCTCCTGGGACAACCCCCGCGCCAACTACTACCGCCGCATGAACGACATCCCCTACAGCTGGGGCACCGCCGTCAACGTGCAGATGATGGTGTTCGGCAACACCGGCCCCAACTCCGGCACCGGCGTGGCCTTCACCCGCAACGCCGCCACCGGCGAGAACAAGCTGTTCGGCGAATACCTGATCAACGCCCAGGGCGAAGACGTGGTGGCCGGCATCCGCACCCCCTCGCCGATCGCGACCCTGGAAAAGGATATGCCCGAGGTGTACAAGCAGTTCGTCGAGGTGGCGGACCGCCTGGAGAAGCACTATAAGGATATGCAGGACATGGAGTTCACCATTGAAGACGGCAAGCTCTTCATGCTCCAGACCCGCAACGGCAAGCGCACCGCCGCCGCCGCCCTCAAGATCGCCGTCGACCTGGTGGACGAAGGCATGATCGACGAGCGCGAAGCGGTTATGCGTGTGGAGCCCAAGCAGCTCGACTCCCTGCTGCACCCGCAGTTTGACGCCGACGCGCTGAAGAAGGCCACCCCGATCGGCAAGGGCCTGCCGGCCTCCCCCGGCGCCGCCTGCGGCCGCGTGGTGTTCACCGCCGCCGACGCCAAGGAGTGGGCGGACCGCGGCGAGAAGGTCATCCTGGCCCGCCTGGAAACCTCCCCGGAGGACATTGAGGGCATGGACGTGTCCGAAGGCATCCTGACCGTGCGGGGCGGCATGACCTCCCACGCGGCGGTTGTGGCCCGCGGCATGGGCACCTGCTGCGTCTCCGGCTGCGGCGAAATCCAGATCGACGAGGAGAACAAGTGCTTCACCCTCGGCGGCCAGACCATCAAGGAGGGCGACTACATCTCCCTCGACGGCTCGACCGGCAACATCTACGGCCAGGCTATCCCGACGGTGGAAGCGTCGATCACCGGCAACTTCGGCCGGTTCATGGCGTGGGCCGACGCGGCGCGCAAGCTGACCGTGCGCACCAACGCCGACAATCCCCGCGACGCGGCCCAGGCCGTGAAGTTCGGCGCGGAAGGCATCGGCCTGTGCCGCACCGAGCACATGTTCTTTGACGGCAGCCGCATCAAGGCGATGCGCGAGATGATCGTCGCCAAGGACACCGAATCCCGCAAGAAGGCGCTGGCCAAGCTGCTGCCCTACCAGCAGGGCGACTTTGAGGCGATGTACGAGGTACTCGAAGGCCGCCCGATGACGGTCCGCTACCTCGACCCGCCGCTGCACGAGTTCCTGCCCACCAAGGAAGAGGACATCGCGGAAATCGCCGCCGAGCTCAACATCTCGGTGGACGAGCTCAAGCAGGTCATCGCGTCCCTGCATGAGTTCAACCCGATGATGGGCCACCGCGGCTGCCGCCTGGCGGTCACCTATCCCGAAATCGCCGAGATGCAGACCACCGCGGTCATCAACGCGGCCATCAACGTCAACAAGAAGCATCCGGATTGGCACATCGTCCCCGAAATCATGATCCCGCTGGTCGGCGAGGTCAAGGAGCTCAAGTTTGTCAAGGACATCGTGACCCGCACCGCCGACAAGCTGATCGCGGACGCCGGCGTTGAGATGGCCTACCATGTGGGCACCATGATCGAGATCCCGCGCGCCGCCGTCACCGCGGACCAGATCGCGACCGAGGCGGAGTTCTTCTCCTTCGGCACCAACGACCTGACCCAGATGACCTTCGGCTTCAGCCGCGACGACGCCGGGAAGTTCCTGGATGCCTACTACGACAACAAGATCTACGAGTTCGATCCGTTTGCCAAGCTCGACCAGGAAGGCGTGGGCGCGCTGGTGAAGATGGCGGCCGAAAAGGGCCGCGCCACCCGCCCCGACATCAAGCTGGGCATCTGCGGCGAGCACGGCGGCGACCCGTCGTCCGTCGAGTTCTGCCATAACATCGGACTGAACTACGTCTCCTGCTCCCCGTTCCGCGTGCCGATCGCCCGCCTTGCCGCTGCGCAGGCCGCGATCAAGAGCGAGCGGGCGTAAGCAGCCGCTGTTTTTGGGCAAAGCCCATCAGCAAAACCCGAGGCAAAGCCAATAGCAAAAGGCCCTGCAAGGAAATCCTTGCAGGGCCTTTTTCCGTCCTGGCCGGGGCCCGATCCGGGCCGGCGGGCAGGCTCCGCGCACATACGCAGGCGGCAGGGGAAGCACGCCCAGGGCAAAAAAACAGCCCGTCCCTCGCCAAACCAAGGGGCGGGCTGGACTTCCCAGCCGGAGTTCAGGGGACTGCCTGTTGCCAAGGGGGGCAGGGCTCCGAGGAAGCCTACAAGAGGGGGGACTCCCGGAACCCGGAAAGATGCCGCGGAGGAAAACGGGGAAAATACACAGGGCCGCCGGCGGGACGGAGCCACGCGGGCCGCTTTAATCCTCAAGCTTTCCCGCCTGGCGGAAGTCGTAGGGCGCCCCAAACGCCCCGCCGCCGTAGGGCCGCACGATAATCCCGCTGTCGTTGGCGGGGATGCCGACGTACCGCTTTTCAAAGCTCAGCGGCACCGAGGGGCAGAGCTCCCAGAGCAGGGCCTCAAGCGCCTCCATCTCCTCCCGGCCGGCCGCGCCCAGCAGGGCGGCGAAGACCAAGGAATCCACCCCGCTGTCGGAAAAGCGGGCGTAATTCCCCGCCCCGTCGGTGGCAAACGCGCCAAACGCATCCAGCGCGGAAGACCCCGGCGCGGTGCAGGCGTACAGGGCCAGCTGATAATTCCCCACCTTGACCCGGGTTTCCAGCTCGGAGGAGGAAACCGCCTCTATGTCAAAATACAGGGATAGGTTCTTCTGCCAGGACTGCACCAGATACCGCGCGAGGTTGAGGCTGTACTCGTCCTCGGAGCAAAGCAGGGTGAGCTTCGGCATCCTGGTAAGGCCCGCGTCCGCCAGCCCCGCGGACAGCGCTTTGGCCGCCGCTTCCCCGTCGGTGGAGGGGGCCAGGCGGTTCCCCTCGGTGCGGTAGGCCTCCCCGACGGTCAGCACCGACGCCGGCGCGGCAAACCCCTCGGCCGGCTGGGAGGCGTCCGACAGCTGCTCGTAGACAAGCTCCCACTCAACCGCGTCCCGCAGCGCGCGGCGGATGCCGGCGCTTTTCAGCGCCTCGTTGCCGTTGTTCATCCAGAGGTACTGGATGGTGTCGTCCATCGCGGTCAGGGTGAGCCCCGCCTCCCGGGCGGCCTCCAGCGATCCGGCGGGGATGGGCGCCGCGTCCAGCAGCCCGTCGGCCATCTGCCCCACCGGGTCCTCCACCTCGCCGATCATGTACCGCACGGCGGCGGGATAGATGTTTTCCGCGTCGTAATACCCTTCGTTTTTATTCAGCAGCAGGTTTTCGTTATGGTTCCACTTCTTGAGCAGGAAGGGGCCGTTGGAAAGGACGTACTCTTCCTCCAGCCCATACCGGCCGCCCGTCCCTTCAAAGAAGGACTCCTTGCAGGGCATATAGGGGGTAGACGCCGTTTTTTCGGGGAAATCGGGATCCGGCTCGGTCAATGTAACGATCAGCGTCTTCTCATCCGCCGCCTGCACGCCGAGGGCCGACGGCTCCGCCGTCCCCTCGTTGACCTCTTTGGCCCCCTCAATAATAAAAAGCTGCTCGGCCAGGGAGGATTTGGTGCTGGGCAGAACCGCCCGCTGCATACCGAACAGGAAGTCCTGCGCCGTCACGGCGGTGCCGTCGCTCCACAGGGAATCCCGCAGGGTAAAGGTGTAGGTCAGCCCGTCGTCCGAAACCGTCCAGTCCGCCGCGCCGGGGACCGCCTCGCCGTCTTCGTCCAGCCGGGCCAGCCCCTCAAACAAAGCGGCCACCATCGTGACCGAAGCGGCGTCGGTGGACACCTGCGGATCAATCTGGCGGGGCTCCGCCGACAGGGGGAAGCGGAAATTCTTGCCGACCGGCGTATCCTTCTTGCAGCCGGCCAGCGGCAGCAGGAAAAGCGCCCCCGCCAGCAGGAGCGCCGCGGCCCGCAGGCCGCTCCCGGGCCGGCGGGAACGGCTCCGGGAAGGGCGGCTCCCGGTACAGCGGAAAGGGCAGCCGGTCATTGGCCTCCCCCTTTGCAGCATCCGCAGCCGCATTCCCCCGCGTGGGGGCAGCCGGCCGGCTCCGCGTGCGCCGCCTTGGGCGCCGCGCGCCCGATGGCCGCGCTCCTGCCGGAGGAGTAATCCGTATCCAGGTCGGTGCTCCCGCAGGAGGGGCAGGCGATCTCCCGCCCGCTCCGCTGGGAAACGGTGGCTTTTCGTTCAAACGCTTGGCCGCAGCGGCGGCATATCAGTGCATAAAACGGCACGGTGCATCCTATCCTTTCCGATGAGGGTTCCCGGATCCCGGATCCGCAGCCGGCGCGGCTTTGGCCGCTTTTTTGCAGGGGGCGCCGCCGGGGGATCAACAGGGGAGAATGGTTTTATTATATCGCCCTGCCGGCGGATTGTCCAGGTTTCGCCGGATTGTAAATTCCTTAAGAATATGTTAGTATGGGCTTATCGGGGCACCGCCGTATCCCTCGGGGACGGCTGGGGGGAAAACTGAAAAATATGTCAGGCAGAACGTCCCGCATTGGACAATTTAGGAGGGAAACGGAGTATGTGCGATTGTGCAGTGCTCAGAGAAGAGGATCTTCAAACAAAATGCAGGGACGCAAATATTACCCCTTTCGCCTCAACAAGTGCATGGATGGAAAACGCAATTTATTTGGATAGCTTAGATGATCTTTTTCAGCTTTGCAAAATGAATGCTATCCATTATATATTTTATCTCTATACCTTCCCTGAAATAGAGGATTATGAAATTGATATTACAGGTATGACTAACCTCTTAAAAAAAGATTTTGATCGAAGCGTAAGCTTTTATAAATTCAAATATATTTCCTCAGACTATTTTGCCGATATATTTACAGATATCATAGAGGAAATGACCGAAGATGCTCAATGCCAAAACGAGGGGATAAAAAAGGTCGATGGAAGCCGCCCCGACTCTTTAGAAGTCTTTGCTTGTCTTTCCGGATGTGAAGTAGGCGTTTTGCTGGCCGAAGCCTGGGATCAAACGGAAGAGGGAGAAATTCTGTTTCTTGACAGAAAAGCCTTTTATAAGAAATATTCCCATGCGCTTCATTCAAAACTGGAAGAGCGGCTTTCCCAGGCCAAAGAGGAAGAGGAGAGGATCCAGCAGCAGAAAGCCTCGGATTATGAGGAAGCTTTAAAGGATATGGAAAGATTTTTAAAAGAAGACACCCGCTTATTGGACTGCCGATACAAAACCGACAGGCAAACCTATGCCGAGCAGCTCAGGGCAGAGTGGAGCGATAAAATAGGCCAGCCCCTTTTGCAGAAGGATATAAAGAATCTGGTGGAAAGGATTTATACTCAGCGTTTCTTCCCCCGGGATGAATTTTAACCGTACAAACATCGTTGCCCGCTTCGTCAAGGAGGGATTTGGATGCGTCCTCTGGGAATTTTTGCTTGGTTTGGATACGACCTCCCGCTGGAGCAATCGCTGAAAAAGATCAAAGCCGCCGGCTTTGACGGCGTGATGCTGTGGTGGGGGGAATTTGAAGGGGATATCCCCCTTGCCCGGCAGCCCGAGCTGGCCCGCTCGCTGGGGCTGCGGGTGGAAAACGCCCACGCCCCCTTTGACGGCTGCAACAGCCTGTGGGAGCCGGGGATGCAGGGCGACCTCTATGCGGACAGCCTGGTCCGCTGCGCCCAGGGCTGCGCTGAGGCCGGGGTGAGGGTCCTGGTGGCCCACCTGAGCGACGGCCCGGCCCCTCCGCCCTGGCATCCACGGGGGGTGGAACGCCTGCGGCAGGCGGTGGAGGCCGCCCGGCGCCTGGGCGTGGTGCTGGCGCTGGAAAACCTGCGGCATCCGGATTATCTCCGCCGGACGCTGGACGCGCTGCCCGACGCCGCCCTCTGCTATGACAGCGGGCACGCGCAGGTGGAGTTCCCCCCGGTGGAACGCCTGCCGGACGGCAACCGGCTGCCCGCCCGGTACGCGGGGCGGGTGGAAGCGGTGCACCTCCACGACAACGACGGCAGGGCCGACCGGCACCTCCTGCCCTTTGACGGGGTGATCGACTGGCCGGGCGTCGCCGGACGGCTCCGGGCGGCGGAATATGCCGGGCCGCTGACCCTTGAGGTGCAGGCAGGGGAGGCCTACGAGGGCCGGATGGACGCAGACGCCTTCCTGGCCCGCGCCTACGCCGCAGCGGCGCGGCTGCGGGGATTGCTCGACGGCGAAGGCCCCGGACCGCTGAGCCGGGGCTGAACTGGAGCGACCCGTCCCTGAAAGGGACCGGCTCCGGGCGTTGGCAGGCGGAAAAAACAGAATATGGCAAAGGCGGGGGCTCTCGTAAGAGAGTCCCCGCCTTTTTCGCTTTGGGAAGCCCGCCCCATAGGGCGGCTGTTTGGGCCAGTGCGGCCGCAGGGAAAGCGCCGTCTCCGCCGGGGCTATTCCCCGTCGGAGACAGTTACGGTGCCGTCGGCGGCGACCTCGACCGTCATGCCGTCCTGGACATAGTCCAGGAAGTCCTGGCCCAGGTTATCAACCGCCGGGATGCTGTTCGGCGTCCACACGGCGGCCAGGATGGCCCCGGCGGCGGCCAGGGAGTCGATCGGCTCGGAAAAGAGCATGGCGGCCGGGGCGGCCCCCATCGCGGCGGCGGTGTGGAGCACCAGCCCGCCGGTGGTGGAGCCGATGGTTTTCGGCAGGCAGAGCGCCCTGCCGGAAATCAGCTTGTTGTACAGGTCGGGATTATTCTGGTCCCCGCAGACCGCCTCGGTCTTTTTGGCCAGCAGGCTCTTCTGGAAGCTGGCGAGGGTGTTGAAGCCGCCGTGGGAAACCACGGCCGGCGCGGTCACGGCGCCCGGCACGACCGGGCGGCCCTGGAAGGTCTTTTTCATTGTACGGCCTCCTTCCCCGCAATCAGCGCGGCGATTTCGCCGTCGGTGTAGTACCGGGCGGAGGTATACGTCCGCAGCTTGTTGGAGTTGGTGATCACCGGCATCCCCTTGCACAGGGGGTTGTTCATGTACATCAGCGGGCAGATATAGGACAGGCGGGCGCCGGTGGCCAGCAGCCGGGGATACTCCGGCGTCTGCTTGAAAGCCGCGAGCACGTCGGGGGCGGCGGTCAGCACCGTCTTGACCTTGACCTTGGAGGCGCCGGCAGCCTTGAGGGCGCTTTCCAGCCGGGCCGTCCACTCCTTGAGCTGCCCGATCGACAGGTGGGGGCAGCCGATAAAGCAGAGCTTGGGCTTGGCGTCCGGGTTTTTCCAGATGACGGGGTAGCTCGCCCGCACCCGTTCCAGCTCCGCGTCGTCAATGACATAGACCTGCGCGTCCTCCCGGATCAGGGAATCGCCCAGCTCGACCGCCTCGGGGGTCAGACCCTCAATGTGGTACAGGCCGACGGCGCCGTTGCTCGCGCTGGCCGCGCCCATGTCCTTGCAGTAGGCCTTGGCCTCGGCGTCCAGCTCGGTGCCGATAAACGGGGTCAGCCCGCGGATATAGGGGACGTCCTCCATCACCTTGAGGCCGATGGCCGAGCCGAGCACCTGCGCTTCCGGCTTTTTGGTGGTCTTGACCTCAACCACCCACTTGGCTTTCCGTCCCTCGTCGGTGGTCAGGTCAAAATTCGGCACCTTGCCCAGGATGGCGCCGAAGATGTCGATAAACGCGGAATTGCGGTTGCACCGCGCCCCCAGCACCGAGTTGGCGTACACCACGGCGGAGGATTCCGACCAGCTCAGGACGTCCCCCTTCTTCGGGGTATTGCCCACCTCGTCCATATAGCAGGTGCAGGTAAAGGCGTTGCTGTCCTTAAGCCCCAGCTTCCGGAGCTGCTCCTCGTACGGCGCCTGCTTGGAGTACATCACGTTGAACGCGATCTTCTGCAGCAGGCTGCAGGGGACGTTTTCGTAATCCAGCGGCCGGGGGTCCGCCGTAAAGGGCTGCTGTGCTTTGACGCCGGCGTTGATCAGCTCGTCCATCAGCTCAAAGGTCGCGCTCATCACCGAAATGCCGAAGGAGGTCACCAGGTGCCCGGGGCCCGAGACCGGGATGAATTTGTCCGCGCCGAAGGTATCGCCGTACATGGCCAGGGTTTTGAGCACCTTGGCCATAACCTCGCCCTGGCTGCCGTTTAGGATCGCCTGCTCCTCCGGCGTCAGGGACATGGCGGGGGTATAGCTGCTTTCGCTCATTGTCCGCTTCTCCTTTTCGCTAAATTACGCGCCGCCTACAGGCTGAGCGCCAGGGCATAGGCCGAGCGCACCGCTTCATGCACCTTGCCGACATGGAAGCTGTCGCCGATGTTGTACACCCGGTCGGCAATGTGCAGGCGCTGCGCCTCAAAGAAGGCCGCCTCGTCCGCCTTCCCGCCGGCCGCGATTACCACCAGGTCGGCCGGGAGGGTTTCCTCCCGCTCCTCCACCTTGAGCTTGGGGGCCAGGGGGTTTTCCACGTTTTCGGGAAGGATCGGGTGCCAGGTAACCGTCGGGTCGGGGACGGTGGGGGACACGTTGCGCATCACCTTGACCCCGCCCTTTTCAAAGCCGGTCACCCGGGTGCAGTTGAGCAGCTTGACCCCGGCGGCGGCCAGATAATGGATCAGGTAGCCGCGGTTGGCGGTGCAGACCTTGTTCATGATATAGGGGGTCATCTCCACCACCGTGACCTCGCGGTTATGCTCGTATGTGAGCCAGTGGGCGGTTTCGCAGCCGACCACGCCGGCGCCGACCACAACGATGCGTTTGGCATCGCCCAGGAGCTCCGGCCTGACCAGCAGCTCGGTGGCCTGCACAATCGGCGCCTGGCCCGCGCCGGGCAGGGCGAGCTCCGTGTCCGCCGAGCCAATGGCAAACGCCACCGCGTCGTAGCCTTCCCGTTTGAGCGCCTCGGCATCGACGGCAGTATTCAGATGGCAGACCAGGCCGCAGTCCCGCGCCGCCTTGTCCACCTCGTTTTCCAGCCAGAGGCGGTAATTCTCCACCTCGTACTTGATCTTGGGCGCCCCGCCGGGCACCAGGCGGCCGCCGATCTTCCCGCTTTTTTCATACAGGGTGACGGCGTGGCCCCGCCGGGCGGCGGTGACCGCGAGCGTCACGCCGGCCGGGCCGGCGCCCACCACGGCGACCCGCTTAGGGCATACCGCCTTGGGCGGCTCGTCCGGATAGGTATCCTCAAACGCGGTGCGGGGGTTGACCGCGCACTGGGGATGCCCGCCCTCCACAAACTCGTTGAGGCAGGCCTCCTGGCAGCCGATGCAGGGGCGGATATCCTCCACCCGCCCGGCGTAGGCCTTGTTCGGCCACTGGGGGTCGGCCAGGAGCGGCCGGCCCAGCATCACCATGTCGCACATCCCGTCCCGCAGGGCGGATTCCGCCAGGTCGGGGTTGCCGAGCTTGCCGACCGCGACCACCGGTACCTCCTGCCCCGCGTTGGTCTTGATCGAATTTTCCCGGAAATACTCCCGCGCCGTCCGGGCCACATCGAGGAAGCAGCCGGGAGGCATTGCTCCCGGCGGATGGGGGAGCCACCAGTTGTCGTAGCAGCCGAGGTCGACGTCAAACAGGTCGACCCCCGCCTGCACCAGCGCCTGCATATATTCCAGCGTCATCGCGACCGTACGCCCGTTTTTGAACTTGCGCAGGTCCTTGCTGTCCATCCGCTCGCCGTAGGTCTCGTTGAGCGCCAGGGACAGGTCGATCCGGTACATGATGGGGAAGCGGTCCCCGACGCGGCGGCGGATCTCCCGCACCATATCCACGCCAAACGCCTGCCAATCGGCGAAATGCCCCAGCCGGCGGCGGTTGAAGGCCGGGTTGGTCAGCTGCTCAAGCAGATAGCCCTCGTGCCCATGGAGGTAAACGCCGTCAATGTTGGCCGCGCGGGCGTCGGCGGCCGCCTGGCCGGCGTTTTTGATGATCCGCCGCAGCTTATGCCCCGACAGCGGCAGGCAGGGCACCTGCGCCATGTAAAAATTGGGGTTCAGCGAGGCCGAGACCGGGAATTTCAGGGAATTGACCAGGCACTGCGGGTTCCCCACCCGCCCCAGGCCGGGGGTAAGCTGGATGAAAAACTTGGCGCCGTAGGAATGGATGCCGGCGGCCAAATCCCGCCAAGCCGCAAACACGGTGCGGGAACGGTCGATCCGGGGGAAATAGGAAAGCTGGTCGAGCTCAATGATCGAGTTGTCGATCCCGAAGCTGACCGGGACCAGGCCGGAGGTAATCAGCCCCACGCCGCCCTTGGCCCGCTCAAAGAAATACCGGAGCATCTTGTCGTTGGGCCGGCCGGTTTCCTCGCACATGCGGAGAACATGGCCGTGTAGGGGTACAGGTCTTTGGTCATCTTCCCCCTTTTCAGGGTGCGGTCGTCCTCAAACCAGCGGGCGTAGCCGTCCACCCACTGCTGGACCTTGGGGTCGGTCTGCAAAGTCGCCATGCCATACATCATCCTTTCCGTACAAAATTCCATGGACGCCAAAGGACCGGACGCCGGCTTTGCCCCGCCGGGGTATTCCGGACGCCGCCGCGCCTTCCGCGGGGCCGGACCGCGGCGGGGCGCGCTGGGCCAGCGCCAAAACGGGCCTCCCGGTCCCGGCGGCCCATGGCATTGTATGTATTATACCGTATCCTCCGGCGAAAAGGAAGCCTTTCCCCGCCGCCTCCCCCGCGGCAAAACGCGCCCGGGCAAAAACTCGGAGGGTCGTTGCCGGCCCTCCCGGCATATCCTGGAATAAGGCGGAGACGGCCGCCCCAACGGCTAGCGCTCCGCCAGCAGGGCCGGCAGGCGGCAGAGCGCCCGCTTTCCAGAATAAGGCGAAGCGCGCCTTAAATTATAGTTTATTTCTTGCTTAATTATACAAAAAGTTAATCCGCATATCCCGCAAGCCCCCGCACTGAAACCTCCCCGGCGTAGACGGCGATCGGGCCGCCGGCGGTATCAACCATCAGGCAGCCGTCGTCGGCAATGCCGGAGGCCGTCCCTTCGGCCTGCACGGCGCCGTCCGGGCCGAGCACCCTCACCGCCCGGCCGATAGTCACGCAGCGGGCCACATACTCCTCCCGGAGGGCGGCGAAGCCCTCCCGGTTCAGGGTGAGCCAGAGCGGCTCCAGCTCGTTCAGGAAAGCGGCGGCGGTCTCCTCCAGCGTCAGCCGTTTTCCCGTCAGCATCTCCACCGAAGCCGCCTGGGGCAGCCCGGCTTCCCGCAGCTCCCGCTCGGTCTGCCCCAGGTTGAAGCCGATGCCTGCCACGGCAAACCCCTTCGCGTCGGGCCAGCAAACCTCGCAGAGGATGCCGCAGATTTTCTTTGCCCTGCATACAATGTCGTTGGGCCACTTGATGCCGAAGCCGGGCCCGGCCAGGCCCTCCAGCGCCCTTGCCGCCGCCAGGCCGCACAGCAGCGCCAGAAGGGCGCTGTGCGCCGCCGGCTTGAGGAGCACGGACAGGGCGAGGGCCTCCCCGTCCGGCGCCGTCCAGCTCCGCCCGAGGCGGCCGCGGCCCGCCGTCTGACAGCCGGTATAACAGACCGTGCCGTGAGGGAGCTCGCCGCCCCGCTGCTTGAGATACCGGTTGGTGGAATCCACCTCCGGCAGATACAGGACGGTACGGCCCAGCTCCCGCGCGGTCAGGCCGCGCAGCGCCCCGCTCATGAGCGCAGGGTCACGGTGTGCGGCACAATCCCCGCCTCCGTGATGTCAAGCAGCCCATACGTCGGCCGGCCGTAGGAAAGGCTGCCGGGGTTCAGGATGTACAGCCCGTCGTCGTAATCGACCAGGGGCTCGTGCGTATGGCCGAAAAGCAGGACGTCCGCCCGGCGTTCCCGCGCCGCGCAGGACACCCGGTACAGCCCCATTTTTACCCCGTACTGGTGCCCGTGGGTAAAAAAGATCCGTTTCCCGGCCACGATTTCCAGCCCGGTTTCCGCCAGCTGCCCAAAGCGGCCCCAGTCGTTATTGCCCCGTACCAGGTGGAACTCCCGGTCCGGGCAGCGGGACGCTGCCTCCTCCGCCTCCCGCGCGCCGTCCCCCAGGTGGAATACCACCCGGGCCGACGGCTGCTCCTCAAGCGCCTGCCAAAGCGCCCATTCGTTGCCGTGGGTATCCGAAACCACCAAAACCCTTGTCATGCACCGATCGTCCTTTCCCTGCCGCCGGCCGCGCCCCTTCGGCTTTTTCTGCCGGCGGCGCCTCATATTCGTCCGCCCCGGCACATAAAAATTACCATAGCGGCATCCGGCGCGGCATAGGAGGACGCCGCAGCCCGGCGGCTGTCCCCGTCTCCTTTGCCGTTGATTCCCAGCGGCGTTTCTGCTGTTATTGTACCACAGTGCCCCTGCCTCTGCAAACACCGGCCCCTCCGGCGGGGCCGGATCCCTGACATTGCGTAGAAAGGTTGCGTTTTTTATGAGCGATGCGATGAATCCCCTGACGCCCGACCAGCTGAACGCCCTGCTCCAGTTCGCGAGCAAGCGCCTGGGGACCACCCCCGAGCAGCTGGCCAAAACCGTCCAAACGGGAGGCCCCGGTTCGATCGCCTCCAAGCTCCCGCCCGAGAAGGCCGCCCAGTTCTCGTCGCTTGCCGGCGACCAGGCCAAGATGCAGGAGCTGCTGAGCTCCCCCCAGGTCCAAAAGCGGATTGAGCAGCTGATGCGGCAAAGCGGGGAAAAGGGCCCCAAAAAATAAGGGCCGATGCTCGCGGCGGCATACCCCGTGAAAGGCGGTGAACCGATGGATGACCTGGCAAAAAAACTCAACGACCTGCTGAATTCCCCCGATGGGATGCAGAAGCTGCAGCAGGCGGCCGCCTCCCTGGGGGCGATGATGGGGGAGCCCGGCGATACCGGCGGGACGGAGGAGGCCGCCCCCTCCGTCCCGCCGCCCGAGCCAGCTCCTCCGGCCGCTCCTGCCGACGCCGACGGGCCGGCGATCCCGGGGGATATGGCCTCCCTGGCCCGCCTGCTGCCGCTGCTGTCCGATATGAAAAGCGACGATGAAAACACCACGCTCCTCAAGGCGCTGCGCCCTTACCTACAGGATGAACGGCAGCACCGGCTGGATGAGACCATCCAGATTATGCACATACTGAAAATCCTCCCCCTGCTGGGCGGCGGTTTGCCCGGCAGGGGGAAGGGGCCGCCTGCGGGATAGCCCCGCGGCCTTGCCCCGGTTTATTCCGCGACGGAAAGGAGGGTCCTCCATGGATGACAACATGCTGCGGATGCAGCAGGAGGCGGCGGAACGGGTCCGCCAAATGCAGGAACGCGCGCGGCGGTTTGTGAAGGAGGAGCCGCCGGCGCCCATGGACATCCCCTGCCCGCCGGAGCCTTCCCCAAAGGGAAAAGAGGAATTGTCGCCCCCGCCGCGGCGCGGTTCCCTTTTGGCCAATTTCGGCAAGGACCGGGAGCAGCTGTTCCTGCTGATGCTCGCCGTCCTGCTGGTCAAAAACGACGCGCCGATCGAGCTGGTGCTGGCGCTGCTGTATCTCGCGATGTAGCTGTCTTCAAGGAAGGCCCCCGCCTAAGGCGGGGGCCTTCCTCAAGCCGGGGCAAAGAGGGAGCAGGGGGAGCCCGGAAAGGAATGCGCCGAACCCCGCGGCAGCCGCCAATCCGGCTCTGAGGCTGCGTCCAGCCACGGGGAAGCGCGGGCCCGGATTCCCTGGCTGGCCGGAATCGGGCCAAAGCGGGCGGTTGCCTTTTTGAAATCCCATGGTAAAATGAACTTAGGCTATATGGGAAGCATACATACCATGCGTTACAAAGAAGCGCCGGAAAAACAAAGTTATCAGAGGAAAGGAATATGGATATTCTGCTCCGTTGCGGAAACATTGCCGTGCGCAGGATGAACCGCGGGGATATTCCCTTCGTTTGTAAGGCGGACGGCGACGAGAGCGAAAAGAACAAGGTCTATTTGAGCAACCAGCTGGCAAACCAGGAAAAGCAGGAATGCTGCGCCTTGTTAGCCTTATATGAGGGTGAAATCGCCGGATATGTGTTTTTGTATTATCGCTGCAAATGGGGCGGACTCGGCAACAGCAATATTCCGGGAATTGTGGATTTGATTGTGTTTGAAAAATATAGGAAAAAAGGGGTCGCCACCGCGTTATTGGATACGGCGGAAAGGATCGCGAAGGAATACGGCAGCAAGGTGTACTTGGATGTTTGCTTAGGCAGTAAATGGGGGCCGGCTCAGCGCCTCTATGCCAAAAGGGGATACATCCCCGATGGAAAAGGCGTGTATTACAATGGGACGGTCTGCGAAGCCAACGCCGCCTGCAGAAACGATGAGGAATTAACGCTATGCCTGATAAAAGAAATATAGGCAAAGCCCTTCCCGCCGAACGGGAGGGGCTTTGCCATACCGCTCGGCTTTCACCAGCCGTCTGAAAAAGCAGATGGCGGGCCCATGAGGGCCGCGGCGCTCGCACGGCTATGCCGTTTCCGCTGCCGGCTGGCAAATCAAACCGTTTATCCGGCGAAGCCGATTTTTCTCTGCGCAGGCCAAGGGCAATCCCGCCATTGCCCGCCGTCTTGCTCTGCTTTCCCAGCCAGCAGGTCTGTGGCGGCGTCTGCAATATAGCCCAGGTAACTTCCAGCGGCGCTGTCGCCGCAGAGCAGTTTCCACATAAGGCCGCCGAAAAGATAAGACTGAGCAAATTCACGCCAGCTGTGTAATTCCTTCACAACCCTTTGTGAGAGGTCCCAAAGAATGCCAACAGCCTCGCTTTCCGTAAGCCAGCCTAAATAGCAGCCCCAACGGGTCAGCATCGCCGCCCGGCCAATATCCCACCCGGCCATAAAGCCAGGGGCGTATCGGCTTTTATACCGTTGTGCAAACCTCCATGCCCGCCTGGTAGATTCGCGGTCGTCCTCGTCCATGGTGTCGTCCATCCGTTCCTCCGGCGAGGGTGCCTCACTATAAAGCTGATACCGCAGGATATAGCCCTCCTGCGCTAAATAGCGGATCATATCCAGCAGTTCGCTGCGGCCGTTTATCCCCCAGGAGCGGCGTACAAGGGATACGATTTTCTGCTCCATGACGGGGGTATGCTCCTCCACATCCATACTATCCAGATCGTGGTCGTTCAAGGTAGATACAATGCCCGACAGCAAAATGCCAAAGCGTTCCCATTTTGGGTCATTTTTTTGGTATGGGACCGGTTCCGGCTCGGGGAGGGCCTCAAGCCGGGCCATGGCTTCATCCAAGGCAGCATAAAGGTTTTGCTCCCGTTCCAAATCCCATACGGGCTCTTCCTCTTCGTCGGCGTCCTCCGTCTCCAGCATTTCCAGAGCCGCTGCGAGTATGCCCATGTCTTCTCCAAACAACTGCCCCATCAAATTCTCTGTAGCGGAAGCCTCGGCGGAAGCGGTAGCCTCCGCTACCTTCTCATTCACCATTTTTTGTAATAGTTCCTCGTTGGCGGCCATTTGCGCCATGCCATCGGCCCCGAATACCTGGCCAAGGATTTCCACCTGCCGCTCCGTGCCGGCACGGAGCTGTTCCTCTGCCTCAGCAGCAGACGGCGACGCTTCTGTTTCAGAGCCGGGAACCTTGATGTTATGAACCAGTTCCTCGCTTTTTTCAAAAGTCTTTTTCATCGCCTCGGCCGCCTTTTCACTGGCTTGCTGCGCCCGTTTCCTCATTTCGTTGATATCCATTATTTTCCTTCCTCCTCATCCGGGGGGAGCGTATGCCATGCCGGAGGCTTTTGACGGCGTGTAAACCACTTTTTGATCCGTCCCAATAGGGTTTCTGTAAAACGAAACCACAGATTACCCCATATAACTACCGCCAAAAGGAACAGCAGGAGCGCTCCCATTTCTCCAAAAGGCATTTTTCCCTCACTTTGTTGCAAATCGGTTCATAAAGAAGTCGGTAAAAGCGGCCAGCTCCTCGTCCTGCGACACATAGACATACAGCTTTTCGTCTTCCAGCCAATCATAGGCATTGATACCGATATACCCTTTTTTGTCTGGGTAAATGATAAACGCGTCGGTAGGGTACTTGTTGCGATAGGCTTTCAGAATTTCCGAGCGGCGATAGTAGGCAGGGTCGCCGCAGCCGGAAAGATCGGGTACCGTGGGAACGACCACAATCGTTTGGCCGGCCTCGTTCCAGCCGACAATTAAATTTCCGATTTTCGTTTTGCTTCCATGGACAAATCCATAATTGAAACGGCTCACATCCTCGGTATACCCGAAAATCAGCCTGTAATTGTCGCCGCCTTCAACGACCTGGTTAAATAGGGCACGCATTTTCTTCGCGTTTGCATTGCTCTTTTCCATATCAATTTCCGGCCCCTTAAACAGCCTGCTGAAAAGCCCCATGCTTTTTCCTCCTAAATATTTATTTTTTGGCGAACGGCAAGCAACCTATTCCCCCGACAAAACACGTCCCATCTCCGCCAGGCTCAGGCCGCGGATCAATAGGCAGTCACCTCTTGTTTCTAAAATGTAGGGCTGCAGCCGCTGCAAAGCCTGATGATACTCCAAAGAGCCGAGGTTTTCCTCTTTTGTCAAGCTGAAAAAAGTCAGCGCCCACAGCGAAACCCTCTCCCCCTCAATCTCGTACAATGTTTCTGGCGCTGCCGGCAAAATGGTATCCACGGTTTCCGACAAAGTAAAGCTGACCATAAGCCCGCCGTTCTCCCGTTCAAACGCATGGGGGGTGGCTTCATAGGCCTGCGACCACATACCGTCCGGTTCTGTGTCATCGGAATCGCCCGCCCCTATTTCGAATAACAAGTGCTGATGAATAACGGCATTTCCTTTTTTGATATATTGAATGGACTCGGCTCCGCCAAGCGCCAAAGCCGGAGCAAAGAAAAAGATCTCATCTGCGGCAAGGCCGCCATATTTAGCCGATGCCTCTTGGAATAAGTCCGCTCGCAAAAATTGTTCCGCAAAGTTTTCGGTGGGAAGGATGCGTTCAAAAAAATCGGAAAAGCTGGTAGAAAAACTGCCGGATCGGCGGTAGTGAATGTCAAGCAGGCACATATCGTCGGCTGTTTCCGATCGTTTGCGGTAAATAAAAAGCGTTCCGAATCCGGTCATTACGATCGGAAAACAACCTTCCTGCTCACCCAGCCAAAGTGTGAGAGTATCCACATAATCCGTAGGATCTATTATTTTCAGCAATCCTCCGCCGTAGTTCCCGAAGCCATATTTCTGCCAAAAGTCCAGGAGTTCTGCCGGCAGCCTGCCTTGAAATTGCTTCAGCCTTTCAGCGGTTGGTTTCCGCAAGCCATCGCCCGGCGGATATTTGTTTACGAACCGATCAAATACCTTCATTATGCGTTCTCCTTTGCTTGGCCTTCGTTCCCATGACCATAAAATAAAAACAAATTATAAAAGCCGTTTTTATTTTGCGTAAAATAAAAATCCGCCGGAATAGAAGGCCGAAATAGGGTATCTGGACGGATTTTCCATTCCCCCCATCAAAGCATGGGGTCTGTTTTCATTTTTTCCAAGGCGTCCACGATCGCATTAAGCTGAAAATCAACCGTTTCATCAGCGGCTTCAGGAACAAACAAGGGAAGCGTATCGGGGATCGCTCTGCGTATGACCATCGCTGTCAGGCTTAAATTTATGAACAGATGGATTCTGGCCGTATCTGCCTTTATTCCAAAGCTTTCTAATATTTCTCCAAAAAGGCGAAGCTGCTTTTGACGGAACACCTGATAGCTTTCCTTTGATAGACGCTTGAAAATGAGCTGTTGTTCTTCAATCGTTAAAACGGCAATTCCATTTTTTTCTCCATAACAACAGGCATGGAGGAATTGCTTGACAGCGTCACGCCAGCTTAAGGCAGGATCGGCCATCAGCGCTTGCGCATACTGAATGATTTTGGGCTGCTGCAAGTAAAGCGTCTCAACAATCAAATCTTCTTTCGTTGCGAAAAAAGAATAGAAGAAAGTTCGCGAAATGCCGACTTTTTTATATACTTGCTCTACGGTTGTATGCTGTATGCCTTGTTTTGCCATCAGCTCAAGCCCAACTGTAATAAGCGCCGTCCTGATGTGCTCCCTATCCTCTTCAGAATAAGCTACCCTTGGCACCCCCTCACCTCCTTATAATAAAAACAAATTTTGAATTTTGACTTTATATTATCACATCCGGTATGGGGTTTGTCAATATTTCGGATCGCCTTGTCTCAGAAACTCCATTTCCTTTTCCTGTTTCTCCTCCCCCTTTACGCTTATTGATAGCGATTATTTGCAAATCGGTTTTCCCATGTTATAATGAAGAAAATGTAGAATTATGTATTTTTTTACAAATATGAAACCGTTTAAAAATCTTTTCGTAATAAAAGGAGGCCCTTTTTCATGTCCCGTCCCTTTTTCCGCCGTGGAAAGACAGCTGTGTTGCTGTGTTTGTCCTGCCTTTCTTTATTGACGGCGTGCCAATCCCCTACTTCTCCCGCCATGACACAGCAGGAAAGCCAGCCAGAAAGCAGTTCTTCCAGTATCGAAGTGATCCCAGAGCAAACTGAGGAATCGGAATCACAACCCGCTGCTGACAATTCCTCCTCCATAACTCCTTCCGATAATTCTTCAACCTTGCCATCCTCCATACAACAAGCGGAATCCTCGTCGGAACCGGACAGCTATATTATGGATATGGAAACCATCTATCAAACCCCGGAACTTCCCACCGGATGCGAGATCACGGCTTTGACCATGGCCATGCAGTATCTGGGATTTGACGTTTCCAAAACAGAAATGGCCGGCGATTACCTGCCTAAATCCAGCAATTGGTACTATGTGGGGGACAAACGGTATGGCCCTGATTTCCGGAAAGTATTTGCTGGAAATCCCTTTTCTGCCAGCGGTTATGTCTGCGGAGCACCTGCTATTGAGACCGCCGCCAATGGATACTTAAAGGATATCGGCAGTTCCTGGCAAGCCTTTGATATCACCGGAACCAGCCCCGAAGAGCTGTATTCGCTGATTTTACAGGATATTCCTGTCGTAGTCTGGATCACCATCGATATGGTGGACCGCCCCATTGCAGGGGGATGGTATGTGGAAGAAACCGGGGAATATCTAGAATGGTCAAAAATGGACCACTGCGGGGTGCTCATGGGAGTTGACGATTCTTCCGTTACGATTAACGACCCTATTTCCGGTATCATCACCGCCAGCAAAAGCCGGTTTGAATCGGTTTATGAACAAAGAGGACAGCAAGCTGTCGTCCTTTTAGAAGACAGTTCCTCTCTTCCCAATTCATAAGTTTGCGATCTGATTGCCCGGCCATACCGGTTTAGCCCCAATGGATACCAGGGAAAACCATAGCGCGGCGCATACAGCAATTTATAAACAGGCCCAACCCGTTCTCCAAAAAATTTAGCG
>CAJFQI010000011.1 GCA_904419005.1 Candidatus Avimonas faecium
CGTCTGTAGCTTCACCATTCGGGCATATAAGCCGTTTTGCTTCAACAATGTTTCCGGTGCGCCTTCTTCGGCCACGGTTCCTTCAGAAAGCACCACGATTTTGTCTGCTCCGGCTACGGTGCGCATCCGGTGAGCAATCACCAGTACGGTCTTATCCGCGATTAGACGGGAGATGGCGGTTTGAATCAGAGTTTCATTCTCTACGTCCAGCGAAGCGGTTGCTTCGTCCAAAAGAATAATCGGCGCGTTTTTCAAGAAAGCACGGGCAATGGAAATCCGTTGCCGCTCGCCTCCAGAAAGCTCGCAGCCATTTTCCCCGATATGGGTATTCCAGCCATCTGGCAGCTTTTCGGCAAATTTATCTACATTAGCCAGTCTTGCCGCTGTTAATACCTGTTCGTCGGTAGCATCCTTATTCCCAATTCGTATATTCTCCATAATCGTATTGTCAAACAGGGTAACGTCCTGAAATACAATAGAGAACAGGGAAAGCAGTGCCTCAGGGTCAACTTTGGAAATATCCATGCCTCCCACAGTGATTTTGCCCCGGCTTACATCCCAGAACCTTGCTGCCAGCCGGGAAACCGTCGTTTTGCCGCCGCCTGACGGCCCAACCAAAGCTGTGACTTCACCCTGTTTTGCGGTAAAGGAAACATCTTTCAGTACGGTTTCCCCTGTGTTATAGGCAAAGCCTACATGGTCAAAGACAATATCATAGCCTTTGTTGGAAAGCCGGGTATCTCCCTGTTGAATCGGATGGTCGAGGATCTCATTCATACGGGCGATGTTGGTGCGGGTGCTGATAACTGCCGCCAGATTTTGCAGCGCTCCTTGCAACGGGTCGTAAAGCCTTGATACAACAAGTAGGAACATAAAGAAGGTCAGCACATCGAGACTGCCTCTTATCAGCAAGACTGAGCCTACCAGTGCAACTGTGGCGATTCCCAGCTTTAATATGAGTGATGCGGAAACTACAAAGGCGGCCAATCCAAATTCGTTCAGGATAGAGCGGTGTTCTACAGCGCGGATTTTCTTTTCTAATCCTTTCAGATATTCCTGTTCAGCGTTGTTGGCCTTCAGGTCGCGTACGGTCTCAATGCACTCCTGAATCCCATCTGCACAAGCCATCTTCACATCCATCGCTTTTTGATTCAGTCGTTCCTGTACCTTTGCAGAGAAGCCTACAATGGCAAAGGCAACTGGCAGTACCCACAGTGCCGCCAGCGCCATGCGCCAGTCAAACACCAAAAGGCCAATGGAAATCAAAATGGTAGAAATAATGGATCCCGCCAGTTCCGGTATAAAGTGAGAAAAACTCTGCTCTAAAAAGGTGCAGTCAGCCATGATAGTGCTGGTGAGATCAGCAAGATCCTTCTTCCCGAAGAAAGACAACGGTATTTTCCGCAGTCGTTCAGCCAGCGTAATCCTCCGCACACCGCTTTCTGTATAGGTGGCAAAATAAGTGGCGTTGTACTGAATGTAAGTGGTAAGCAGAATCAGGCCGATGCACACCGCACAGCCGATAATGTAAAAGATAAGTTTTTCACTGGGAACACCGCCGTTCATCAGATCAGCTACTAAAAAATACAAAAGTCCCACGGGGAACATAAAGGAAAGATTTTGAAGAACGCAGGCCAGACAGCCTTTCACCAGATCCTTAGCCCCCTGTTCGGAAAGGGCATATCGTTTTTGAAGTCTTTTAATCACTTTATTGTGCCTCCTTTGCAACCTTCCACTGAACGGAAGTCTGATAGTCCTGCCACATTCGGCTGAAAATTCCGCCCTTTTCCAACAGCTCCTGGCTATTGCCGCTTTCTGCAATCCGGCCGTTTTCGATGACATAAATTTGATCCGCGCTGGCTACCGTGGAGAGCCGATGGGCGATCATAATAACCGTTTTTCCCTCGGACAGTTTGGAGAAGGCCGCCTGTACACGGGTTTCATTATCCGGGTCGGCAAAAGCGGTGGCCTCGTCAAGAATGATGATGGGGGCATCTTTCAGCATGACACGGGCAATAGCGATTCGCTGCTGTTCACCTCCTGAAAGGTAAACGCCTTTTGTGCCGATCACAGTGTCTGCACCTTGGGGCAGCTTTTCAAGAATATCGTCGCACTGTGCGTTATGGAGCGCAGTCATGATTTCCTCGCGGGTCGCATCCGGTTTACCCATACGCACATTTTCCAAAATCGAGGCTTTGATTAGGCGACTGTTTTGGAACACAAAAGAGACGGTATTCATTAATTCTTCTTTCGGAATGTTTTTCACATTCACGCCGCCTATTTTTACACTGCCGCTTTGCGGGTCAAAGAACCGGCAGATCAGATTGGCAAGCGTGGTTTTGCCTCCCCCAGACGGGCCCACAAAGGCCGCCTTCTGCCCTGCAGGAATCGCAAGTGAAATATCTGTAATAACCTCGTTTTCTCCGTCATAGCTGAAACGAACGTGGTCAAGCTGCACCGAAGCGTCCTCTGGGTGTTCCGGCTGTTTTGGTTCTGCAAGCGGCTTAAGGTTCAATACACTGTCGATTCTCTGCAAGGCATCGTCCACGATCATGGCGTTTTCGCTCTGGAACATGATGCGGGTGAGGGTGACGGAGATAATGGGCGTAATGATGATATAGAACATGAGATCCAGCAGGAAATCCTTGGTAACGCCGCCTTGGGTAAAAACCAGCGCACCGGCAATCAGTGCGGCAAACACTCCGTTGATGGCCGCCGTGTAGAACATCATGGGCATCCGAAGTTCCTTGGTATAGGCGATCACCCACACTTTATACCGGTCAATGGAATCCTTGAACTTTTTGAAGGAGAAGATCGTCTGTCCGAAGGTTTTAACAACGGGAATCCCTCGTACATACTCCACCGCTTCATTGGACATGTCATCAAGAGCATTTTGATATTCTTTCATTTTTTCCTGCATCCGCTTTCCGGTCATTGCCATCATAATCAGAAATCCCAGCACGACCGGAACAAGGCTCAAAAGCCCCAGCCGCCAGTCGAACACCAACAGCAGGACGAAAAGGCCGCAGGGTGTCGCAATAGCATTGGCGCGGTCTGGAAGCTGGTGAGCCAGATAGGTTTCGGTGGCGGCGCTGGATTCATTGACGATCTTGCGGAGCCTGCCGCTGCCGAACTGCTCTGCAAAACCAAGGGGCAGCTTGACGATATGTTTCATCGTTTGCAAGCGCAGATTGGTAGCGATACGAAATGCTCCTTTGTGAGAACACATCAAGCCTCCTATGTAGATCAGTACTGCAATGACGGCAAATAGCACCGCCATCCAACCATCATGGGTTAAGTTTTGCGCATGGCTGAAATCCGGCGCAACCTCCAGCACTTCCTGGATAATTTTCCAGATATAGTAGAAGGGCACTAATGCGACGAGGGCGCTGATTGCCGAAAGCATCCATGAAGCATAGATCAGATATTTGTGGCTGCCTGCAATCTGCAGCAGGCGTGACAGATTGGATTGTTTTTTCAAAGAAGATTCCTCCTTTTCTTTATTTCATCTATGATAAAGAGAACACAAGAGCGTTCTTCTTATATTAAGTTAGTTATAACTAACTTTTTGGCAAAAATTACAGGGCTTTACTGCCCCATAATTTTCATCCATCCGGCCGTATAAAAGGCTCGCATTTCCTTTACATAGTTTTCTGCGTCATCCAGCGGCATTTCATGGATCACCAGTTCAAAAAAAGTATGAAACATGCCAGTGATCAGAATATGCTCTAATGCGGGGTCGATCTTCGGGGAAGGCCGCCCCAGTTCCTCCAGAACCTTTTGATAGGAATGTGTTGCTTCTGCTTCAATTTCCACCATTTCATCAATAAGACCGGAAAATTTGGTTCCTTCTGAACAGCAGAGGATAAGTTTGCATTCTTCCAGATGCTCATAGGCGTAATGCAGCATCTCAAACATACATATCCCAGAAATATCACCCATAACTTCTGGTTGCTGTTCGTGTGGAAGTTCGGCAAATTCCTGCTGTGCCTTCTTGAAGCAGGTAAGAATATAATCGTAATGTTTGCCCACCAGCGCTTCAAACAGTTCTTCTTTGCTTTTATAATACCCATAAAATGCCCCGGTAGTCATACCTACCGATTTGACAATGTTTCGTAGAGAAGCATCTTTATAGCCCTTTTCCAAAAACTCCGCTTTTGCAGCGCGGTGGATGCGTTCTACGGTTGTCAGATTTCCATCTATCGTATTCGCCTCCTTATAACACTGTTATATATCGCTGTTATATTATAATCCGTGAAAAAGATATTGTCAAGAGGAAAAGAGGTTCTGGCGTATTTCACAGATTAGCAAGCAATGCAAACATGTACATGTTTGCGATTTTGGCGGGATTTCTATCCGCCAAAACGCTTGTTGAGGGATAAGCCCCCAAGCCCCCAAGATCGTCCCCTTCGGTGGCGGCTGCGCGTCCTTAGGACTCTGAAAATTTGAAATAGGCAAAAGAAAAACTCTATGCAAATGGTTCGTCCATTCACATAGAGTTTTCTTATTTTCCGTTCACTTGGCATAGGTCAGTATTTTTGCAATACTTCTTTATGATCCTCTGCGCTTGCACGAGGTCCCCTTTTTTCTTGCCGCCTCCCGGCCGGGCGCCGGCGGGTCCCGGGATGCCTTCCTGCTTAGGCGGCGTGGAAGGCCGATGCCGTCCCCAGCCGCTCGGGCTGCTTTATTCCTCCATCTGCCGGCCCAGGAAGGCGGCCGCCACCTGGGCGAGCTTCACGTCCCCTTCGCCGGGGATCGCGCCCGTCTCGGGCAGCAGCATACAGACCGCGCCGATCACGTCGCCCGCCGCCAGGATGGGGGCTGTCACCGCGGCGTACCGCTCAATCCCTTCTACCGGCTGGGTGCGCTTGGGCTCGCCCGCCGCCGCCACCTGGGTGCGGCGGGACTCCATGATCTCCTCCATCTGGGCGGATATGCGGCGCTCCATAAATTCCTTGCGGGAAACGCCGGCGGCGGCCACCACATGGTCGCGGTCGCAGATGAGCACCGGCATACCGCATGCACGGGACATCACATCCGCATAGGGGGCGGCGAAGGGGGACATCTCCCCCACCGGCGAATATTTTTTAAAGACCACCTCGCCGTCGTTATCGGTAAATATCTCAAGCGGGTCGCCCTCACGGATACGCATGGTGCGGCGGATTTCCTTGGGGATGACGACCCGCCCCAGGTCGTCAATGCGTCGTACGATTCCTGTTGCTTTCAACTTCAATTCCTCCATCTATCTGCATAATCGCCTGCTTGTACCCGCAGGCGGGAGCCGGCCCGCGGGTCTTGGCCGGCCGCTGCCCGCAGCCTTGCTTTGCGCTCTGTTATTGTTTGCAAGCGGAGGAAATATATACGCGGCCGGCGGGCCGGTTTTTGCTTCTTTTTTCCGTGCCAGCGCATCTGCGTATACCGGCGTTTTTCGCCCGGCCGCGGCAAAGCCCCCGCGCCGCCGCCATGGGCGGGACGCGGAGGCCTTGCGGTTTCTTTTTCCTTTGGGAGGCCGGGCCTTATTCGGTGCGCAGGGCCGTGACGGGGTCCTTGCGCGCCGCCTTTTTAGACGGGATCAGGCCGGCGATCAGGGTCAGGGCCATGCTCAGCACGACCAGGATCACCGCCCCCGCCAGCGGCAGGGCCGCATTGACCACGTCGGTACCGGCCAGCGCATGGATGATCGCATTGATCGGGAAGAGCAGCAGGCAGGTGACGCCGACGCCGATCAGGCCGGCGCAGAGGCCGACGATGAACGTCTCCGCATTGAACACCTGGGAAATGTTGCGCTTGGAAGCGCCGATCGCGCGCAGGATGCCGATCTCCTTGGTACGCTCAAGCACCGAGATATAGGTGATGATGCCGATCATGATCGACGACACCACCAGCGACACGGCGACGAACGCAATGAGCACATAGGTGATGATATTGACGATGGTCGTCACCGAGGACATCAGCAGCCCCACATAATCGGTGTAGGTGATCTGGTCCTCCGCCGCCGCAGTTTCATTATACCGGTCAATGCAGGCGGAGATGGCGTCCTTATCCTCAAAGCTGTCGGCATACAGGCTGATTGACGACGGGGCGTCCCGGCTGATGAAGCCGAAATCCTCCATGTTCTCGTCATAGGTGCCGGGCGAAATATAGGAGTCGTAGATCATCAGCAGGACGTCGTCCTCCGGGTCGAGCAGATACTGGTCCAGCGCGGCCGCCAGCTCCGCCTCCCCCAGCGAAAGCATCCTTTCGGCCTGCTGCGGGTCGTCGCTGTACATCACCCTGACCATATCCCTGCACAGGGCCGCCTTGTCCGAAATGCTCATATTGGCCAGGTAGGTCTTGGCGTCCGCGATTTTGTCCGCGTCGTCCGAAGGGGCGAAGCGCAGCCCGCTGAGCACGCTCACCTCGGGGCTTTCCTGCTGCGCCAGGACGACGGGGCTCTGTTCGGTGTGCTCAATCAGGTAATCGGTCAGGGCCCGGGTATAGCCGACCGCCCGGGTAATCGGGGCGGCGGAGGCATCCTCAACCGGGCGGACCACGCCGACCACCTTGAGCGTCAGGGCGCCGTCCACCAGCTCCTGCAGCTTCTGCTTATCGTCCGCGGCGTTGTCAAAGGTGCCGTCCTCGTTTTCCACGTAATAATCGCAGGCAGGCACCAGCCGGAAGGTCAGGGAGCAGATATCCTCATAGCTCCAGCTGTGCTCCGGCAGGTCCACCTCTTCCCCGTTTTCAATCTTGGCCATCAGGTCCTTGTATTCCCGGCTGGGCAGCAGGCCGAGCTCGTATAAGGTCGAAGCGGCGATTTCGTTGTTCTGGTCAAGGACCAAAACCACCTCGTCGTAGCTTTGGGGCCAGCTGCCGTACAGCACATCGTAATTGTCGGTGACCGCCGGGCTGATCAGGGCGCCGCCCTGGCCGGGCAGGAGCTCGTCGAAATTCCCGGAAGAGCCCATCATCGCGGACATGGACGCCATCCCGGACATCATCGACGAGCCCGTATCGTCCTGCAGGGTGCTGCCGTCGGTGTTGACCAGCACGCCGTCCGGGTCGTAGGTATAGGCGTCAAACTGCACATCGTAGGAATAGACGATGCCGTTTTCCCCCAGGTACTGGTGGATCTCGCTGTCCGGGTCGTCCAGATAACTCTTAAAATCGGTCAGGTTGTTTTCGGTGATGCTCGCCGTCATGCTGCTCGCCATTTCCAGGTCAAGGCTGTTGGAATACACCGCGTCCCGTTCATGCTCGCGGTCCCCGGACGCCGCCTGCATCCCCAGCTCCATCAGGCTGCTGAGGTCGAACGACTGCGCGTCAATCGTGATGGGGTAGGCGGTCATGGTGTCCTTCTGGATCTCGGTGATATAATTGTTGACCCCGGTCGAGATCGAAAGGATCAGCGCGATGCCGATGATGCCGATCGACCCGGCAAAGGAGGTGAGCAGGGTGCGCGCCTTTTTGGTCCGCAGGTTGTTGAAGCTCAGGGAAAGGGCCGTTAAAAACGACATCGACGACTTGCCCATGTTTTCGTGCTTGGGGGGCGCCAGCTCCTGCTCGTCCACCGCAAAGGGGTCGGAATCGTCCAGGATCCTGCCGTCCTTCAGCCGGACGATGCGGGTGGCATAGGCCTGCGCCAGCTCCGGGTTGTGGGTGACCATCACCACCAGGCGGTCCTTGGCTACCTCCTTGAGCAGCTCCATGACCTGGATGCTGGTTTCGGAATCGAGCGCGCCGGTCGGCTCGTCGGCCAGGAGGATATCCGGGTTGTTGACCAGCGCGCGGGCGATGGCCACCCGCTGCATCTGCCCGCCGGACATCTGGTTGGGGCGCTTGTGGGCCTGCTCGCCCAGCCCCACCTTTTCCAGCGCCTCCCGCGCCCGCCGGCGGCGCTCCTTTTTCGGGATGCCCGAAATGGTCAGCGCCAGCTCGACGTTGGCCAGCACCGACTGGTGGGGGATCAGGTTATAGCTCTGGAAAACAAAGCCGATGGTGTGGTTGCGGTAGGAATCCCAGTCCCGGTCCTTATACCGCTTGGTTGAGATCCCGTTGATAATCAGGTCGCCGCTGTCATAGTGGTCCAGCCCGCCGATGATGTTCAGCAGCGTCGTCTTGCCCGAGCCGCTCGGCCCCAGGACGGCGACGAATTCGTTATCCCGCAGGTTTAGGCTCACCCCGTCCAGCGCCCGCTGGGTCAGGTCGCCCGTTTTGTACTGCTTGGATATGTTTTGGATTTGAAGCATAAGAACCCCTTCCTGCCGCCGGGCCGGCTTTCTGGTAAGCCCCGGAGCCCTGTCCCGACGAAAAATACCGCCCGGCAGCTGCCGGCGGCATAACGCGCTCGCTGTTCCATTCTTCTCCACAAAAGCGGCGCCGGGCCGCCTGGGTCTGCGCGCCGACGTCCACCGTGCCAATCGTCTTTTGCATTATACCGCGCGGGGCACAAAAAAGTAATGGTGAATTTGTAAATTTTTTCAATGCCCCGGCTTTCCTTGCGGAACCGCATCAGCCGGCCAGCGGGCAGCCGCCGGCGGGGATGGGCAGGGGACGGAGCGCCCGGCTGCCTGCTCCGCCTCCTTCAAAGCGGCCGGCGTACGGCTGCAAAGGGTCAGCCTGTCCGGTGCCAAAACGCGCCGCTCCGCAGGGCCGGCTCCGGCGGGAGGGGAAAACGCAAAACGGACGGCGACGGGAAAGGGATCCCGATCGCCGCCCGCTGTATCCGGCGGGGCCCCGCCCAGGGCGCGCCCGCCCTGCCGGGAAGCTCAGCCGCCCATGCCGCCGTCCTCCTGACCGGCGCCGGCCCAATCCAGGAGTGCCGGCGCCGCCTCCCGCTCGCTTTGCAGGAGCCACACCTCGGCCCGCCAGGCCGGCGGCGTCAGGGCCCACAGCCGCCCCGCCCATTTCTGCACCTCGTCCGAGATGGTCACCGCCTGCTCCCGGCCGAACAGGTTGAGCAAAACCTGTCCCTCCCGGGTGGAAATGTCCAGCCGCAGGCTGCCGCTGCCGAACCCGACCCGCCGGGTATTGTAATCGGCGACCAGGAAGCCCGCCCCCATCAGGAGCAGGCAGAACGTCAGGGTAAACGCGGCGCAGAAGGCGCGCAGGCGGCGGTATTTTTCCTGTTTTTTCTTCATATCCTTGGGACGCGGCCGCCCGTCCGGCGCGCCCGCGCCCTATTCTCCTTTCAACGAATTGAGCACCTGCGCGAGGGTTTTCCCCAGGATCTGCCCGCTGTAGCAGGCTTCGTCCAGGGTGTTGGCCTCCGCGCCCACCTCCACCAGGAGGGAGCCCTTGGTCAGATGCTGGTTATACCGGCTGTCCACCAGATACAGCGGGCGGACGATCCCTTCGTATTGGGTGTGCAGCGCGCTTTGCAGCCGCAGGGCCAGCCGCACGTTTTCCTGCCAGTTCGGGTGGGGCTGGGAAGCGGAGTCGCAGGCGCTGGCCATGATCATCATCTGCGCCGCCTTTCGCCCGTTGATCACCGCCGTGGGCTTGAGCTTGTTATTGGCCGATTGGTTGATCGCGTCCCGATGGATGTCGAGCACGACCTTGATGCTGGGATACTGTTTCAGGTTTTTCTCAATGGTGGCGGCCGACCGGTCGTATGCGCCGGTATATTGGGGGTTGTCGTGGACTGTGGTATCGTGGACCACCCCGATCCCCGCGGCCCGCAGCTGGCCGGCGATCGCCTCCCCGACCGCGACGACGTTGAGGCTGTTGTCCTTGGTGCGGGAGGCGTCGCTGGCATTATAATATCCCGCGTCGTACGTCATATACGCTTCGGTGGTATGGGTATGCACAATCAGCACCTGGGGTTCGTCGGTATCGGTAATCCCGAGGGCCGGGGCGATTTTCAGCTGTTCGGCAATGTTGATGGTCGCGCTGCTGGCGTTTTTGATCGCCACCCCCTGGACAAAGGTATTGCCCAGCGTCAGCTGGCTTTCGGTGATCTTTCCCCCATCCCCCGCCTCGGGCGGGATCACGGTGGTGGCGGCCGTTTCCTGGTCGGGCCCTTCCTGGTTGCCGCTCCCCGGCTCGTACGGCTGGGTCGTGCCGGCCGTCCCGGCGTCCTCCGTCCCCTTGATCGGCTCGGAGCCGCCGGACCCGCCCTCATTGGCGGCGGGCGCGCGGTCCAGCCGGCCGCTGAGCGCCTCGGCACCGCCCTCCGGCTGCATCATGCCCACCGAAAGCAGCGCCATCCGCTGCCCAAAGGCAAGCAGCTGGTCGCCCGAAAGGCCCCAGAACGCCAGCGCGGCGCAGGCAAGGACCGTCCCGACTGCCAGCAGGGGGCGGGCCGCCCCGAGGGAAGCCGGACGCCGGGCGGCGCCGGGACGCCCGCTCCTCGTTTTTTTCCAGTTTTGCTTTTTCCGCATAGCCATCACCGCTATCAGCCTATGCGGGGCCGGCGGGGAATATGCCGGCCTCCTTTTCCGCCCGGCCCCTCCGCCTGCCGGCAGGCGCCGGAGGCGGGGCGGGCTTATCCGGCCGCCGCGGCCAGGGAAAGGGGGGAATAGGCGGGCTGGAGCGCCGCGTTGATCAGCATCCCCACCAGCCGGGCGGCCCGGCTGATCAGCAGGTCGATTTCCCGCGGCGTGACCATCATCGCCTCCCCGCGGGGAGTCACCGCCCGCGCATCCTCCTCCCGCCCGGTCAGCTCCCACGCCATGGTCCGGGCGTCCACCACCGTAGGGACGCCGACGCCGATCACGGGAATGCCGAGCGTGGCCCGGTTCAGCTCCCGCCGGTTGTTGCCTACGCCCGAGCCCGGCGCAATGCCGGTATCGCAGAGCTGGACGGTGCAGCCCAGACGGGCCACGCTGCGCGCCGCGAGCGCGTCAACCGCCACCACCGCCGCCGGGCGGACCACCTCGCAGATCCCCCGCACAAGATCCCCGCTTTCCACCCCCGTCTGGCCGAGCACCCCCGGCGTAAACACAGCGGTCGGCCGCAGGTCGTCCAGCCCGGCGCTGCGGGCAAACTCCCCTTCAATGTGGCGGGTTGCCAGCACCCGCCGGACGGCCTGCGGCCCCAGCGCGTCGGGGGTTATGCTCTCGTTGCCCAGCCCTACGACCAGGACCGTGCCCTCCGCCGGCAGGAGCGCCTTGAGCTCGCTGCCAAGCCGCTGCGCCTTCTTCTCCATCCCTTCCTCATCGTCGGTCAGGGGCGGCAGCTCCGCCGTGACATACCGCCCCTGCGGCCGCCCCAGGGCGCGCGCGCCCTGCGCGTTTTCAATCACGATGCGGGTAAACGTCATCCCCTCGGCCTCTTCGCTTTGCCTGCGGACGCCGGGAAGTCGTCCGTCCGGGCCGCCCGGCCCCTCCTGCCCTTCCTGCGCCAATAAAGCGGCTTCCAACGCCAAATCGGTACGGATCTGCATTTTGTCCTCTCCCTTATACGGTACTGCGCCGCGCGGCAGAGCCGGCGCCTCGGCAGGGAGCGCCTTTCGCGCCTCGCGCTTCCCGCCCGCATCCTAAGCTTTCCCCAAACCGGCGCATTCTACGCATCCGCTGTGTCCGGATGCGGCGGCACGAGCCCTTTTTGGCCGAGACAGGAACCGGTGAATACGGCAAGCCCCTTTGTTGGGCAAAAAAAGAGGCTGCTGCACCGGTTTCTAGCCGGAAAAAGCAGAAAAAACAGTTGCATTTTTCCGCGATTCATGGTAACATAATTGATGCGTGATTTATGAATTGTTCCTGCAAGGGAGGTGTGACCATGCCCAATATCAAATCCGCAAAGAAGCGCGTGAAGGTGATCGCCGCGAAATCGGCCCAGAACCAGGCTAACCGCTCGGCCCTGCGCACCCAGATCAAAAAGGCGAACATCGCGCTGGAAACCGGCGCCGCCGATAAGAACGAAACCGTTCGCGTCGCGATCAAAACGATCGACCAGGCTGTCGCCAAGGGACTCCTGC
This sequence comes from Candidatus Avimonas faecium, assembly GCA_904419005.1. Lineage (GTDB taxonomy): Bacteria > Bacillota > Clostridia > Oscillospirales > Acutalibacteraceae > Avimonas > Avimonas faecium. Next base: position 11,900 of record CAJFQI010000011.1, read on the forward strand.
ACAAAAATACCGCTGCACGGAGAAAGTCCGCCCTTGCTAAAAAGGCCAACGCCTGACAAACGGTTTACGCGCTTGTCTGTAAAGCCTCCGCCTCGGCGGGGGCTTTTTGGCGTTGCAAAGCGGCCGCCTCCGCCAAGGCGGAGGCGGGAAGGTGCGCCTGTAACGCCCTGCCGAGCGCAAAAGGAACCGGGAGGGCCGGAGTTTTACTCCGGCCCTCCCGGTTTTTCCTATAGGATGGCGGTCGTCAGGCGCGGCGGGGAGGGCTGCCGCATCCCGATGGCAGGGGGGCGCGGGCCGTCGCCGCCGGTCTGCCAGCGGTTTCCTTTCCGGGCGGCATGTCCCTCAAAAAGGCGTCCTCCTCTGCCGCGCCGAGGCCTTCGGCACCGGCGGCTACCGGCGAGAAATCGTCCGCCGGTCCTCCTCGAGCACGGCGCCGCCGCGGATTGACCGGATCAGGTAACGGGGGCGGCCCTTGACCTCGTCGTAAATTTTGGCGATGTACAGCCCGATGATGCTCAGGCTGATCATGATCGCGCTGCCGATAAACAGCTGCAAAAGGATAACGGTTGAAAACCCGGTTTCGGCCTTCTGCGCAAAATACATATACAGCGTCTGCACCGTCAGCACCACCGCGGCGATCCCCATCAGCACCCCCAGCCAGAACACCACGAAAAGCGGGGCGGCGGTATATGCCGTGATCGAGTTGACAGCCAGCTTGGCCAGGGCGCGGAAGGTCCACTTCGTCTCCCCGCCGGCGCGGGGCGCCACCTTGAAGGGCATAGCGTACCGCTTATACCCCACCCAGGCGGACAGGCCGCGGAAAAAAGTGTTTTTTTCCGGCAGGGATTTCCATGCCTCCACCACGCTGCGGTCCAGCAGTTTGAAATCCGACGCGGCGCCGATGTCAATCCCCGTGGTCTTGCGGAAGGTGCGGTAAAAGGTCAGCGCCGCCAGCTTGCCGGCCAGCGATTCCTTGCCCCGGTCGGCCTTGACCCCTTCGACCACGTCGTAGCCCTCCTCCTGCCAGAGCCGCACCATTTCCGGGATGCATTCGGGGGGATGCTGCAGGTCGGAATCCATGACCAGCACCGCGTCCCCCGCCGCGTTCTCCAGCCCGGCGCACAGGGCCGCCTCCTTGCCGAAATTGCGGGAAAGGCGGATGAGGGACACGTTGCCCCGGTCGTCCGCCAGGCGGTTCATCTCCTGCCAGCTGGCATCCCGCGAGCCGTCGTCCACCAGCAGGAACTGGTGGGGAATCCCCTTGCCGTGCAGCAGCTCGTCCACCGTGACGACGTTTTGGTAAATATAATCGCCTTCGTTATATACCGGCATCAGGATGGTAATCATCGCCCGTTCCCTCTTTTCCGCCGTTTGTGTCGTCTATGCCGTCCGTGCCGGGCGGCGTGTCCTGCCCCGCCGGGGCGCCGTCCGGCAAGGCCGCACTGCCGCCGGGCGCCGGGGTCGCCGTGTCCGCCGGCTCCACCCATTCCCCGGCCGGGAAGGCCCCCGCGCCAAAGGCGTCATGCCGGGCCGGCTGGCTCAGCAGCCGGGAGAAGGCGCGGAATTCATCGTCCGCAGGGTTCCGGCGGTTCACCTTCTTCTGGATAAACCACAGCAGGAGGATCAGGAGCGCCAGGCATATAAGGCTCCAGACAATGCCGGGCAACAGCCCCGAGGGGAAGAAGGTGATTTCCACCGTATGCTCGCCGGCCGCCAGATCAAAGGCCAGCATCGCGTCCCCGGCGGCGAAGGTTTCCACTTCTTGGCCGTCCACCCGGACGGTCCAGCCCTCGTCATACGGGATCGAGGTAAACAAGACGCCCGCTTTGGCCGCGTTCACCGTGCCGTAAAGGCGGGTGTCGCTCGATTCGGTGACCACAAAGGGGCTTTCCTGCAATGCAGCCATCTGCTGCTCAAACACCTCGTCGCGCAGGGTGGCGACATAGATGTTGCCCGAGCAGCCGCTTTCCGCCGATACCGTCACCGACAGGGTATCCCCGGCGCTCAGGGTGCCGGCGTCAATAATATACGGCTCGCCGGGGCTGGAGCTCCAGTTGGTGTCCCCGTAGCCGATATTGATGCTCTGCGCCGCGCCGCAGTCCACATAGACGAACACCCGCCCGGATTCCGCCACCACCGCATCAAAGACGGCGGTGGTCTGGGTGCTGCTCGCGCTCAGGGTAAAGCTGGTGCTCTCCCCCACCCGGCCGATGCCGGTGAGGTCGGTGCTCAGCGGCGCCAGGGCGAACAGTTCCGCGCTGTTGCCGGTCATGCTGGCATACAGGGAGTTCTGCGAGGCGATGGGGTTGTACCGGGTGGGCTGCCAGCTCTTAATCGACGAGTCGACCAGGAAGCCCACCGGAAGGGCCGTGGTATTCTCATAAATATAATAGGGGTTTTCCGCCGTCCCGCTCTGCTCAATCAGGGTGAGCTGGGGATGGCTGCCGAGGTCCCGGTTCATGATCACGTATTTCAGCCCGAGCAGGGAATCGGTGGTGGGGACAAAGCTCCGGTACAGGTAGCTGTTGACCCCGTTGTTCGCATACCCGAGGTAATCCATGAATTTGGTCACGCTCTGCGGGTTGCTCGAGGCAAAGACGGTCAGGCCGGGATAGTCGTAAAGGGCGGTGTCGACCGTGGTGTGCCGGGGCAGGAACTCCAGCCGGTAAAACGCGCCGTCCGCCGCCGCATCCCCGATCTCCTTGGTGCGGCCCACCGCCAGGCGGCGGGCCTCGGCGGCAGCGCTGGCCGCATAATCGTTCCGGGCGGTAAAATACTCGCTGGCGTTGACCGCCTTAAAGGACGCGCCCCCGTTGGTGACCGCCTCCACCGTGACGACCAGCAGCAGCAGGCAGTACGCCGCCCGCTGCGGCAGCCGGCGGCGGGCGGCCGCCAAGAGGATGGCCGCATAGATCACTGCCAGAAGCAGGCTGATATAAATGCTTTCAAAGCTGTATTCCCCGCTCTTGGCCGGCTCGCCCAGGGTGCCGAACCGTTCCGCCAGCATCAGATAGGCCAGCAGGGCGGCCAGCGTCCCGCCGAGCTGGCGGAAGCGGATCTCCCGGATATGGCCCAGCGTTTCAAACGCGATCAGCAGCAGGACAAAGCAGTACAGGAAGGAATAGCGGTAGGGCAGGTCGTTGGGCGCGTGGAGCCCATGCCAGATCAGGTCAAACTGGCTGAGCACCATGCTGAAGGCGATCGCCGCGGCCAGCCCGAGATAGGACAGCCGCCGCCGCAGCGGGATGGACCGCAGGGTGGCAAAAACCGGCAGGAGGATGACCGTAAGGATCCCGCAGTAAACATTCGGGAGGTTGCCCGAACGGATGGTGGGGGAGCTTTCGTACAAATGCCGGCCCAGGAAATCGAACAGTGCGAATTTGTTGGTCATCTCTTCCAGCCCGCTGCTCGCCGCCGCGGAGGTATGGGCCAGGGACAGGATGGTGGGCGCCAGCAGGAACGCCACCAGCCCGCAGCCCAGGATGGAGCCGACCGCTGCCCGGCCGAAGCAGCGCCAGCGCTCCGCCGCGCTCCGGCGGGCGCGCACCGTGTACACGACAAAGTACAGCACCAGGAAGAGGCAGACCATAAAGCCGATGTAATAATTGGCATACATCGTGTAGGCCAGGGACAGGACATAGGGCAGGTACTTGCCGGTGCGCATCAGCTTTTCAAAGCTCATGACGACGATCGGCAGGATCATCACACAGTCCAGCCACATGATGTCCCAGGAATAGGCGATCAGGTACATCATCATTGAGTACAGGACCGACACCGCAACCACCGACAAATCCCGCCGGTGATAAAGGTACTGCACGCAGACAGCAAAGCAGAACGCAGTCAGGGCGTTCTTGAGCAGGGTGATGACCAGGATCCCCTCGTTGAGCATGCTTTCCGGGAACAGGACAAGCAGCAGGTTGAAGGGGCTGGACAGGTAATAGGCAAACAGCGGCAGGAAGCTGCTGCCGAGGCCCACGTCAAACGAATACAGCGGGCTGCCGCCGTGCAGGATCCTCTCCCGCAGCTGGGCCAGCAGCGGGGCGTACTGGTGGTGCATGTCGACCACCATCACGCTGCGGTCCCCCACCGGCCAGACGCCCAGGTACATATACGCCAGCCCCATGCAGGCAAAGCCCAGCAGCCCGGCCATCGCGGGATAAAACCACCGGCTGTGCGCCACAGGGGCGCCCTCTTCAAGATATACGGAAATCAGCAGGATGGCCAAGCCCGCCAAAAGCCCGCCGAAGCCGAGCGAATACAGGATCCTCTGCGCCGGCTGGGTGAGCTGCTTATCCCCCTGGAACAGCAGAAACAGCAGGCAGGTCAGCGAAAGGAACACCACAATGCATACGACGGTCCGCAAAGCGTAAAAGCGTTGTTCAGACTTCTGGTTCATCGGCTGGTTCATCAGCGTTACCCTTGCCCTTTCAAAATTTCCTGTTCGGCCCCCGCCCGGCAAAAGCGCGGAGGGGCAAAGCGCCGCAAGCCCGCGGACGAGGTTTATTGTAGCATAGTTTGGGGGCGGAGGCAACCAGTGCGGCCGTTTTTCCGCCGCTTTTCCGGCGGCAGGCCGTAGATAAGCGGTGCGGGGCCCACCGCGGCATCGCCCCCCACCCGTTCGCCTTTTTTCGTGCCGGCCGGGGCCCTGCGGGGGCCGGCCGCTTTTCCGGCGGCCGGCTAAGCGGGGACGGCAGGCCGGGATCTGTCGGCAGACGGCGTGGGGAAGCGGTCAGCCGACGGTATACGCCGTGCCGTTAATCCAGAGGGTGCCCTCCCCCTCCCAGCGGAGCGCCAGGGCTTCAGCCCGGCCCCATTCCCCCCGGTACAGCCGGACGGGCCGCTTTTCCAGCCGGCCGACCAGCAGGTCCACATCCTGGCCGGGCTCCCTCACCTGGACGATGGTGCTCCCGCCCAGCGCGCCCTGGCTGTCATCGACCACCTGGGCGAGGAAGCGCCCCTGCGGGGACGGGACCTCCCGCACCACCGTGTACTCCGGCAGCAACGGGGAAAAGATCGCGGCCAGCCCCATCCCGCCCAGCAGGAGCAGGGCCAGCAGGCAGGCGGGGGCGGCGGACAGGGCCCGCCCGCCCCCGGTGCGGACCCCGCGGACCAAAATCAGGGCGGCGCATACCGCCTGCACCGCCAGCAGGGGCAGGACGGCGGCTGGCCTCTCCCCCATAGCTAAGTGGGAAAAGCCGCCGGCCGCCGCCAGGCAAGGCAGCAGGGCGGCGCACAAGGCGGCTCCCCTGCCGAAGGGCGGCTTTACCCGCCACAGGGCCAGGGCCGTCAGGAGCATCAGGGCCGTAACCGCCGCCAGGACCCCCTCGCCGCTGCGCAGGACAAAGTCGCAACCTGCCGCCGCGGCGACCCAACTGCACACGGGGACAAACGCGCACAAAAGGCAGAGGGCCGCCGGGGCCCAGGACAGAACCCGTTTCATAAAGACCTCTCCCTTCCCTTCTCAAGGCAGCTTCCGCACGGGACGGGAAGCAAAACGCCGCCCGGAAAGCGGCGCCTTCCGGGCGGCGTGTTCGCCGTATGCGTATCCGCCGCGCCGGGACCCTTAACAGGGCCGCCCCGCGGCGATATCGTTTTGGATTACCGCTGTTTTCCCATGAAGAACACCGCGAGGGTGCCCGGCCCCGAATGGGAGCCGATCACCGCCCCGATATCGGAGATCAAGATATTCTTGATCCCCACCGCCTTGCGCAGCTTATCGGCCAGGAGCTCGGCCTCGTCCTGGCAGTCGCCGTGGCTGATAAAGACCATCTGCTCCTTGATATCCGGGTTGGCGGTTTCCTTGAGCTTCTGGACCAGCGCGTCAATCGAGCCGACCCGGCCCCGCGCCTTGGACATCAGGATCAGGTGCCCCTCATCGTCCACATGCAGCACCGGCTTGATGCCGAGCAGGGAACCAAAAATCGCGGACGCCTTATTGACCCGGCCGCCCCGGTGCAGGAACATCAGGTCATCAACCGTGAACCAATGGCAGAGGTGCAGCTTATTGGCCTCCAGCCAGTCGGCGTTTTCCTGAAGGGACATCCCCTTTTTGCGGTTTTCATCCGCGTAATAGGTCAGCAGCCCTTCCCCCATGGAGGCGCACAGGCTGTCCACCACAATCACCGTGCGGTCGGGATACTTCTCCTTGAGCTCCTCCGCGCCGCGGCAGTAGGAAGCGTAGGTACCGCTCAGCCCGCTGGAGAAGGCGATATGCAGCACATCGTCCCCCGCCGCCAGGATCGGCTCCAAAAAGGCGACGAAGTCGTAGGTATTGACCTGCATGGTGGAGGACTGCTTGCCCGCGCGCAGCTGATTATAAAAATCCTTTGGAGACAGGCTGTTATCCGTCCCCTCTTTATACTCCTTGCCGTCCAGCTGGAACGACAGGCCGATGTAAGCGATCCCCCGTTCTTTATAAAACGCCTGTGGCAGGTCGCAGGTGGAATCGGTCGTAATACGGTAACTCATCTTCATCATCCCTTCCCGCAGGCGCAGCGCCCGCGCGCGTTTCCTTCCCCGGAAGACCCGCGGAAACAGAGGCCCGGTCTGGCCGGCCCTGCTCATCTGGTTTTCAATACTATGTTACCGTATTTCATTTTATATGTCAAGCGCGATGTTTCGACAAGCAAAAGGAAAAGCCGGGCGGCAAGCCCGGCCGGGTGCCGCCTATGCCGGCGCATCCGGCGGGAGGGTTTATTTGCGGGCGGCCGCATCCCCGCGCGCCTCGGAGGCCCGGCCGAACCGGCGCCGCAGCCAGGGGAGGGGCCGCACCTCCCGCAGGGGCTGGAGCTCCCGGCCGAGGTACAGCTTCATCGCGACATCCCCCAGGGAAAGCACCATGAGGAAAATCCCCACCAGCTTGGGGGTCAGCAGCGGGAAGTCCACCATCCCGTCCATGCAGAAGCCGGCAATGAACGCCAGGAACACCACCCCCATCATCCGGGTTTCCCGCGGTCCTTGCAGCATCTCAATACTGCCGCGCAGCAGCTTCCATGCGGCAAACAGCATCAGCCCCAGGGCGATCACCCCGCCCTCTGCCAGGAGCTGGAGGACAATATTGTGCATATGCGGGGCGTTGATCCCGTGGTGCAGCAGCGCATCCCAGGTATTGGAAACGCCGGCGCCCATGCCAAACAGCGGGTCCTGCCCAATCGTTTCCAGCCCCGCCATCCAGATGTGGACCCGCTCGTTGGTTGAGGCGTCCATGCCGCTGACCGAAAACAGGCGGGCCAGCACCGACTCCGGCACCAAAAGGAGGGCGGAAGCGGCGGTGAAGATAATCAGCATGATTTTGCGGATATTGGCCACGCAGAAAATCAGCGCGATCACCAGCAGCGCCAGGTAGCAGCCGCGGGAAAAGGACACGGCGACGCCGCCGGCCGCGATCAGCAGGCAGCAGCGGCAGAGGGTGCGCGTCCCGGTGCGCTGCCCGCTGAAGGAATAATACGCCACAAAGGGCAGGACCATAATAATGTATTCTGCGAAAATATTGGGATTGTTGAAGGTCGCGGACACCCGCAGGTCGGTCGTAATCGGCAGGAAATCGATCGGCAGCCACTCAAACACGATTTCATCCGCAAAACGCCAAAACTGCAGGGTGAGGCCCTGGTCAAACACGGCGCGCAGCACATACTGGACACAGCCGATGATCCCCACCAGCCCGACCACCAGGCAGAGGCAGAACAGCGCCGTATCGTACCGCTGCCGGTCCACGAGCACCGTGGACAGCGCGAGATACCCCAGGAACATCACCGCCCACATGGCGATCGTCGAAAGGGTGGATAAAAAGTTGGTCGTATACAGCAGGCCGAACACCATGTACGCCATATACGCCAGCATAATTTTCCCCAATGTGCCGACCTGCACGCGCCGGCCGCCGCGCTTGGCGTCGAAATGGGCCGCCAGCAGCGCCCCTCCCGCCAGCAGCGGCGCGATATATTCCGGGAAAATCGGGATGCATGCCACAAACAGCAGCGCCAGGAGCCAGGGCTGCTTCAGGTCTTCGCCGATCTGCCGGCCCTTGTCCTTGATTTTTGTACGGATGGTCCGTCCGGCCATGCGCCCGCTCCTTTCGGCTGTATTTGGGAAACGGCGGAACGCGGGCGGCCAGCCCGTCCCGCTGCCGTTTTAGACTATACCATACCCTGCCCGGCCGCCGCAATCTTTATTACAAAGCTGTTATAAATTCTTAAAAGAAACCGCCGGCCCTTTTCCCGCCCCGCTCGGCGGGATCACGCGGCCGGGGCCCGCGCAGCGGCCCCCTCACGCCTGCCGCGAAAAACGCAAAGGCCCCTTTGGAGGCATCCTCCAAAGGGGCGGCGCCGGGAAGGAGCCGGCGGCTACAGCAGGTGAAGCAGGCGCAGGGCCCCCTCCACCGCCAGTACCGCCGCGGTGGAGGCCAACGCCACCGGCAGGAGCTGCCGGCCGCAAAAGGCCATGACCAGCGCGACCGCCAGCCCTGCCAAGGCAGAAAGCGGCGTATCCGTCGCGTAAAGCACGGAGGGGAAGGTCATCGCCCCCAGCACCGCAAAGGGCATATAGTAAAGGAAGGAGCGCAAGAAGGGGCTCTCAATCCGCCGGCGCACCAGCGTCAGGGGGAGCGCGCGCGGGATATAGGTGACCAGCGCCATCACCGCGACGGCGCTGAGCCAATACACCCAGCCGGTCATACCGCCTGCCCCCCTTCCTCCTGCCCCACAGGGAACAGCAGGGCCCCTGCCGCCGAAGCCGCAACGGCGCAGATAATCAGCGCCCAGCCCGAGGGCACCCGGTTCAGCCCCGGCAAATACCGGAACAGGCAGGAGAGCAGCACCGCCCCCGCCGTGACCGCCGCCACGGCGCGGGATTTCTTGGCCGGCGGGATGACGATCGCGATAAACATCGCGTACAGGGCGATCCCCAGGGCGGAGGACAGCGCATGGGGAAGGACGGCCCCGGCCAGCCCGCCCAGCAGGGTCCCACCGGCCCACCCCAGATAGGGGCCGGCGGCTAAGCCGGCAAAAAACCAGCCGGACACCTGCCCCGGCTGCTGGACGGCGAGGAAAAAGATCTCGTCCGTCACCCCGTTGGCGGCCAGGAGCCGCTTGGCCATCGGCATCGCCTGGAACTTCTGGGAAAGGGACAGGGACATAAGGAAATACCGGATATTGATGATAAACACCGTCAAGCCGATTTCGGGCAGGGGGGCGCCCACCGCCATCAGGTTCGCGCCCGCGACCTGGCCGGCCGAGGTGAAATTGCTCAGGGAGATCAGCAGGGCCACCGGCCAGGGAAGCCCTGCCGCTACCGCCGAAACGGCAAACGCAAACGAAACCGGCGCATACCCGAGCATGACGGGCGCGCCGCAGCGAAACCCGGCCCAGAAGCGCTGCCGCCGGGAGAGGGATGGATTCATGGGATTTGCCGCCTTTCCATATCAACATCCGGGGCGCCAGTCCGGGGCTTATCCGGAGAGGCCTGCCCGCCGCGCCGGAAAACAAGGGCGCGCTTCATAGCCCGCATCCCGTGCCGGGATTGCCGCCCTTTCCTTCGTCTGGAATGCAGGACCGGGGGGCCTCCGGCCCTTGCCAATGGCCGGAGGCCCCCCCGCAGAGCAGGGACCCCGCCGCTCCGGAAACGGCGGAGCCGTCCGAAAGCAATCTATACTCACTGGAATTTAAATCAGAAAATATACAAGCCGAAATATACCAACCGGCTAAACATATAAAAATATACATTTAGTATCCTTCACCTGCCCGGCCACTCCCCGAAAGGCCGGCGAGGAATGCCCGCAAGCAGCCAGCAGCGCTCCTCCGGCAGATGCAGCGGCGGCCGCGGCCGGGACATTGCCGTCTCTCTTCTGTGCCCTGGGGCAAGGGAACCACGGCCCATCCGGGGCCCCAGCTTCCCAGCCAGCCTGAAGGCCCGCGGGAAAGGCCCCCGTCGGAGAGGGCGGGCCGCCTTGGAAGCCGGCCGCCGGCCCTCTGCCAAACCGGCCGAGCCTGGAAAGCGGGGCGGACGCTGCCGCGCCGCCCCGCTGTTTTCCATGGAATTGTGCAGGGCATGTGCCGGCGGGATGCCGGCACATGCCCTGGAAGCTTTGCACCGATCGCACCGGCCGGGAAGAAGCCGCCCGGCGGTTCAGCCGCCGAGATAAGCGCGGCGCACCTGCTCGTTGTCCAGCAGGTCGGCGGCCTTTCCCTCCAAAACCACCATGCCGGTTTCCAGCACATACGCGCGGTCGGAGATCGAAAGCGCCATCTTGGCGTTCTGCTCCACCAGAAGGACGGTGGTGCCGCCCTTTTTTACCTCCTCAATGCAGTCAAAGATCTCCTGCACCAGGATGGGGGACAGTCCCATCGACGGCTCATCCAGCAGCAGCATCTTCGGCCGGGACATCAGCGCGCGGCCGATGGCGAGCATCTGCTGCTCGCCGCCGGAGAGGGTGCCCGCCTGCTGGCGGCGGCGCTCCCTCAGGCGGGGGAAGCGGGTAAAGACCATCTCAAGGTCGTCGCCGATCCCCGCCCGGTCCTTGCCGCTGCGGATAAACGCGCCCATCTCAAGGTTTTCCTGCACCGAGAGGGAGGCGAAGACCCGCCGGCCTTCCGGCACCTGCGCCAGCCCCATGCGCACGATCTTATGCGGCTCGGTTTTGGCGATGCTCTGTCCCAAAAAGGCGATATCCCCCGTGCGGGAGCGCAGCAGCCCGGAAACCGTATGCATCGCGGTGGTTTTGCCCGCGCCGTTCGCGCCGATCAGGGACACGACCTCCCCCTCGTCCACATGGAAGGAAACCCCCTTGAGCGCATGGATGGCGCCATAATAAACGTTGATATCATTCACGGACAGCATCATGATGACCCTTCCTTTCGCAGAAGCCGGGGCGCCTCAGCCGCCGAGATAGGCTTTGATGACCTTCTCGTTTGACCGGATTTCCTCCGGCGTGCCGTCGGCGATCAGGGTGCCGTAGTCCAGCACATAGATCCGCTCGCACACACCCATCACCAGGTTCATATCGTGCTCAATCAGCAGGATCGCCACCCCGAACATCTCCCGGATGCGGCGGATGGTCTCCATGAGCTCGCGGGTTTCGGTGGGGTTCATGCCGGCGGCCGGCTCGTCCAAAAGCAGCAGCTTCGGATGGGACGCGAGCGCCCGCAGGATTTCCAGCTTGCGCTGCTGGCCGTACGGGAGGTTGGCCGCCATCTGCTCGGCGGTATCCTCCATGTCGAAAATGCGCAGCAGCTCCCGGGCCTTTTCCGCCACCCGCGCTTCCTCTTTCCAATAGCGCGGCAGGCGGAGCATCGCCTCCACCACCGTGTACTTCATGTGCTGGTTCATGGCCACCTTGATGTTATCAAGCACCGAAAGATGCTTAAACAGGCGGATATTCTGGAAGGTGCGGGCAATGCCCAGGCGGTTGATCTGATAGGGCTTTTTGCCGATAATGCTCTGGCCGTTAAAGCGGATCGCGCCCTTGGTAGGGGCGTACACCCCCGTCAGAAGATTGAATACCGTGGTCTTTCCCGCGCCGTTCGGCCCGATCAGGCCGACAATTTCCTTTTCCTCCACTTTGAGGTAGACGTCGTCCAGCGCCTTAAGACCGCCGAAGATGACCCCCAGGTCCTTGGTTTCGAGCAGCGCCATCGGTTATCCCTCCTCCGTCTTTGCCGCTTTTCCCTTGCGGTGCAGCAGCTTGTCCGCCAGCCCCGGCAGCGAAATCTCATACCGGCCGAGCAGCCCCGACGGGCGGAAGAGCATAACGCAGATCAGGATAACCGAATACAGCAGCATCCGGTAATCGGCGAAGCCGCGCAGCACCTCCGGCAGGATGGTCAGCACCGTGGCGGAAATCACCGAGCCGGAAATCGACCCCATCCCGCCGAGCACCACCATGATCAGGATCTCCACCGAGCGGTTGAAATCGAATTTCGACGGGTCGATCATCCCGATATGGTGGGCGTAGAGCGCGCCGGCCACGCCGGCAATGAACGCGGCCAGCACAAACGCGAAGAGCTTGTAATACACCGTATTGACGCCCATGGACTCCGCCGCGATCTCATCCTCCCGGATTGAGAGGACGGAACGCCCGTGGCGGGAACGGCCGAAGGTATAGCTGATAAAGATCACCGCGGCCATGACCACAAAAGCAAAGGCAAACATCGCGCCGGGGTCGGTCCGGTTGCTGAAGGTTTCCACCGAAAGGCCCATCGCGCCGTTGGTAATCGGGCGGAGGGATTCCGCGTTGGCCATGACCCGGATAATCTCCCCAAAGCCAAGGGTGAGGATGGCCAGGTAATCGCCCCGCAGGCGCAGCGCCGGGATGCCGATCACGATCCCGAACGCCGCCGCCACCAGGCCGCCGATGACCATCGCGATCGGCAGCGCCACATACAGGGACAGCGACCCGTTTTCCACCACAGCCCGGGTGAAATTCGCCGCTGCATACGCGCCCACCAGCATAAAGCCAGCGTGCCCGAGGACCAGCTGGCCCAGGATGCCGGTCACCAGGTTCAGGCTGACCGCCAGGATTACATTGATGCACACCAGCACCACCACGCCGCTCCAATAATTGTTCAGCGTGCGGCCGGATATCAGCACCAACAAGACCGCAAAAAGCACTATCGTCAGCAGGGCGTTGGCCAGGTAAAACACCCCGGTTTTCTTTTTCAGTCTGCTTGCCATGACGTCGCCGCCTTTCCTATAAACGCCGGCCTGCCCGCCCGGGGGAAGGACGAAAGCGCCGGCCTTTTGCCGTTGTTTTCTAAACCGTACTTCAAAGCCTACACCTTCTCCTTCCGGTTCTTGCCCATCAGCCCGGCCGGCCGGACCAGCAGCACCACGATCAGGATGGCAAACACCACCGCATCGGTCACCTCCGAGGTGATGTACGCCTTGGTAAGCTGCTCAAGCACCCCCAGCAGATAGCCCCCCAGCATCGCGCCGGGGATCGAACCGATGCCGCCGAGCACCGCCGCCACGAACGCCTTGAGGCCGAGCAGGTTGCCCATCGTCGGCCGGATCTGCTGGTAGGTATTGATATACAGGACGGCGCCGACCCCGGCCAGGATGGAGCCGACCGCAAAGGTGAGCAGGATGATCCTTTTCGTGTTGATGCCCATCAGCTTAGCGGCGCCGGCATCCTCCGAGGTGGCCTGCATGGCCTTGCCGATCTTGGTCTTATTGACCAGCAGCTGCAGCATCACCATCATGACGACCGAAACAACGATGTTGATCAGCGTCGCCGACGTCACCGACAGCCCGCCCAGCGCAAAGCTGTCCGAGCCGAACAGCGGCGACATGGTCTTGGTTTCCGACCCAAACAGGATCATAAACAGGTTCTGTAAAAAGATGCTTACGCCCAAGGCGGTGATCAGCAGGGAGATGCGCTCGGCATTATGGGTCAGCAGCCGCTGGTAAGCCAGCCGCTCAATCAGCATGCCGGCCAGGCCGCAGACCACGAGGGGCGCGAGCACCGCCAGCCAGAGCGGCATCCCCGCCATAACCAGAACCACATAAATTGCATACCCGCCCACCATGATGATATCGCCGTGGGCGAAGTTGATCAGCTGGACGATGCCGTACACCATGCTGTAGCCCAAGGCGATCAGCGCATAGATGCTCCCCAGCCCCAGGCCGTTGAGCAGCTGTGTGATAAAATCCATGGATCTCCCCACTTCCCTCGTCATGTACCTTCGGATGCCGCCGAAAATCCGAAAAAAGGGCGGTAAAACGCCCTTTTTCCGCCGGTATCCGGTTTTTTACTGCTTAGGCCTGGTAGGTTTCCAGCACCTTATACGCGCCGTCCTCAAAGGTGGTGATGACCGCCTCGCGCACCGGGTTGCGGTTCTCATCAAAGGTGGTGGTGCCGGTCAGGCCGCTGTAGTTGGTCTCGCTCATGGCCTGGATGATCGCTTCCGCATCGGTGGAGCCGGCGCGCTCAATCGCATCCGCCAGGATGTGCATGGCATCGTAGCCCAGCACTGCGAACATATTGGCGTCAATGCCGTACTTCTCCTTATAGGTGGTTAGGAACGCCTGCAGGTCCGGGTCGTCCGAGGAAGCGGAATACTGGCTGCAGAAGTAGGACTTGGCCAGCAGGTCGTTGATGCTGTCGTCCCCGTTGAGCTGCGGCACCACGCCGTCCCAGCCGTCCGCGCCCAGGAACTGGCAGTCCAGTCCCTGCTGCTTGGCCTGCTTGAGGATCAGCACCACGTCGCTGTAATACACTGGCAGCATCAGCACGTCCGGGTTGCTGGCCTTGATCTTGGTCAGCTGGGCGTTGAAGTCGGTGCTGCTGTGGGCGTAGCCCTCTTTATTGGTTACGGTCATCCCCAGCTCCTTCGCGGTTTCCTCAAACGCGTCGGCGATGCCGGTGGAGTAGGAGTCGCCGCTGTCGTACAGGATCGCCGCCGTCTTGGCGCCCAGCTCCTTGGAGGCGTAGGTCGCCATCAGCATGCCCTGGTACGGGTCGATAAAGCAGGCGCGGTAGGCGTACTCGCCGGTCAGGGTGATTTCCGCGTCGGTGCCGGAGGCGGTAATGATCGGCATCCCGTCGTCATTGGCCTTCTGGGCCACCGCCTTGGACGGGGCGGAGGTCACGTCGCCGACGATAGCGACCACGCCTTCGCTCACCAGCTTGTTATAAGCGTTGATGGCCTCGGTCACGTCGCCCTTTTCGTCCTCGGGCAGGTACTCGATCTGCTTGCCGAGCACGCCGCCGTTTTTATTGATGTCGTCCACCGCCATGAGCACGGCGTTATTGACCGCGACGCCGTACTGGGACAGGTCGCCGGTCAGCGGGGCCAGCCCGCCGATCTTGATGGTATCGCCGTCCGAGCCGCCGCTCTCCGAGCCGCTCTCGGTGCAGCCGGCCAGCGGCAGAACCAGCAGGGCCGCGGCCAGCGCCAGCGAAAGAATGCTTCTTTTTTTCATAGGAATCCCTCCGTCGTCCCGCCGTCTAAAGCCGGCGGGAAGAAATAAGCAAAGCCTGCGGGCCGGCGGCGTTCCCGCCTTTTCACCCGCTTGTTACATATTATACTGTCCGCGCCTAGACATTGCAAGGACTATTTCGCATTTTAGGGCGGCAAAGCGCCTGTTTTGCAGGATTTTTGGATGGGTGCTGCATTTTTCGGCGGAAGGGGCGGCGGCGGCTTGGCAAAACGACGGCCCGGCAAAGCCGGAAAAAGGAAAAAAATATACGGGCGGTTTATAATCCCGCCCGTATATCCAAAATCAGGCAAAGGCCCGGGGCCGCCGCAGGAAGCCGCCGGGCGGCATACGGCGGGCACGCAGGCCCTTACATCGGCAGGCGGACGGTAAAGGTCGTCCCCTTGCCGACCTCGCTCTCCACCTGGATATCGCCGCCGTACAGGCTGACGATGTGCTTGACGATCGACAGGCCGAGCCCCGTCCCCCCCTGGGCGCGGGAACGACCCTTATCGACACGGTAGAACCGCTCAAAGATCCGGTCGAGGTGTTCCGCCGGGATGCCGATGCCGGTATCAGCCACCCGGATCACCGCGACCCCGCGCTCCTTTGCCGAGGTTACGGTGACCGTCCCCCCCGGGCGGTTGTATTTCATGCCGTTCTCCATCAGGTTTTTGAGCAGCTGATGCAGGCGGCGGGGGCTGGCCCCTACCCGCAGGCCGGGCTCCGCTTCAATGCGGAAGGAAACGCCGCGCTCTTCCGCCTCCGGGCGGAGGGACTCCGCAATCCGCTCCGCAGTTTCCCGGACGTCGGCCGTCTCGTTTTCCGGGTCCCGCGCGCCGCTTTCAATCTCGGAAAGCTGGAGGATATCGTCGGTCAGCTTCTGCAGGCGTTCCGCCTCAATCTCAATGATCTCGTAAAAGGACCGGGCCGTCTCCTCATCCCGGGGGCCGCTCTTGAGCAGCTCAATATACCCCCGGATTGAGGTCAGGGGGGTTTTGAGCTCATGGGTCACGTTGGCGACAAATTCGCTGCGCATAATTTCCAGCTTGCGGATCCGGGTAACGTCGGACAGCACGGCCAGCGTGCCGCCCTCCCGCGTTTCGTTGACCCGCGCCGCATAGGCCTGTAAGATGCGCTCGGGAGGGCCGGCGAGCGTCAGCGTGTCCCGCACCGGCTCCCCCTCCTGGGCCGCGCGGTCAAGGAGGCCCTGCACCACCAGGTAATTCCCCCCGCATTCCGTCAGGCGGGAGGCCGCCACCGGGACGGCGCCCAGCAGCTCCTGCGCGCGGCGGGTCAGCAAGGTGATCCGCCCTTCGGCGTCCAGCGCGATCACGCCGTCGTCCATCCCCTGCAGGAGGCCGGCCAGGCGCTCCGAATTGTACTTCAGCTCCGCGTGCGCGGCGGCCAGCTGCTCCGACATCCGGTTGAACGCCTGGGAGAGCTCGCCCATTTCATCCGGCGCAGCGGCCACCCGGACACCGGGCTCTCCCGCCGCGATCCGCCGCGCCGCGGCAGCGAGCTCCTGAAGCGGCCGGACCATCCGCCCGGCGGAATAATGGGCGGCCACCAAGGCGACGATCAAGCCCATGAAGATCCCGATCAGCCCGCAGCCCCAAAGGGTGGCCTGCATCTGCCCCTCCCCCGCCAGGGAAAGGGAGGCGCGGAACACCACCCGGCTGCCGTCCGGCATGGCCTGCGCAACGGCGCGGTACATCTCCCGCTCCCCGGTGGTATCGCTCCGGCGGATATCGCTCCCCCGCCCGGTGCGCAGCGCCTGCTCCACCTCGGGCCGCGCGGCATGGCTGCCCATCTGCGCCGGATCCGCCTCGCTGTCCCCCAGCACCGTGCCGTCTTCGGCGATCAGGGTAATGCGCAGCCCCTCCCCCTCAAGGCGGCCGGCGGCATCCTCCGCCAGGCGCTGGTAGGGCTGGCCCCCCTCGGGCAGGGAATACCCGCAGACCAGGGCGAGCGCCGTATCCAGCCGCTTCTGCGTCTCGTCGGTATAAAGCTGCCCCATCAGCGGGACAGCAAAAAGGAAGGCGACCACCAAGCCCGCCAAGATCGCGAGGGCCGCCGCCCGGAAAAGCCGTTTGCGCATAGGGGTCCGCCTCCATTACTATATGTATAATTTGCTTGTTTTTTACAAATTGAAATGCCGCCGGCAAAAATAGAGCGCCGGCGGGCGGGGGCGGGCCAGCTACCGGCCGGCATCCTCCGCAAAACGGTAGCCGACGCCCCGCACCGTCAGGATCAGGCGGGGGCTGTCCGGCTCGTCCTCGATTTTCTGGCGCAGGTAGCGGATATGCACATCCACCGTGCGGGTATCGCCGTAAAAGTCCACCTTCCACACGGTGTCAAGCAGCATTTCCCGGGTAAACACCCGCCCCGGATTTTTCATCAGGGTGTACAGCAGCTCGAATTCCCTCTGGGTCAGTTCGACCGGCTTGCCGTTCTTGGTCACCCGCCGGCGGGCGTAATCGAGCGTAATCCCCCCGACCGAGAGCACCTCTTCCCTGGGGCCGCTGAGGTATTCCTGCCGGCGGATGACCGCCCGCGTGCGGGCGGCCAGCTCCTTGACGCTGAAGGGCTTGGTGACGTAGTCGTCCGCCCCAAGCTCAAGGCCCAGCACCCGGTCCGCCTCATCCGACCGGGCGGTCATCATAATGACCGGCACGGGGCGGGTAGCCGGGTTTTCCCGGATGGCGCGCAGCACGCTCATCCCATCCTGGCCGGGCATCATCCAATCAAGCAGGACGGCGTCGGGCAGGGTCTGGTTCATCGCGTGCAGCAGCACCGAGCCGTCCGAAAATTCCATCGTTTCAAACCCGGCGTCCTTCAGCCCGATGGCCGCCAGGCGCCGGATATGCGGCTCATCGTCTACAATATATACCAAAGCCATCCGCTTCTCTTCCTTTCCGGTTTGGTGCCGGGCCGCCCGCCGCAAAACGGGAGGCAAAAGCCCGGGCGGGGCCAGGCGGCGAAAGCCCGCCCTCACTGGCATTATACCGTCCCCGCCCGTCCTTGTCCAGCGTGCGGCGGAGCCGTCCTTACTGCCTGCCGGCCTGTTCCGGCACGGCCTTCGTGCTCCCCTGCCCGTTTTCCCCGTCCTGCGCCGTATTCAGGTCGGGATGGGCGCCGGTGCGGATAAAGATGGCCCATTCCGCAATATTGGTCGCATGGTCGCCCATACGCTCAATATATTTCGCGATGAACATAAAATCCACATTTTCCGGCACGGTCGATTCGCTGCGGCTGATCTGGCCGCAGAGCTCCAGCACCGTTGAGGAGAAGAGGGCGTCCACCTCGTCGTCCTCCCGGCAGACGCGGCGGGCCTGCTCGATGTCCTCCTTGAGGTAGGCGTCCAACGCCCGGGAGAACATGCCGCGGGCCTTTTCAAACATCTGCATCAGCCGGGCGGTCGGATGCAGGGCCGCCATCCCCGCCACGGTTGAGAGAATTTCGCAGATATCCGCGCACTGGTCGGCAATCCGCTCCATATCGGTGATGACCTTGAGCGCCGCGGTGATCCGCCGCAGGTCGTGCGCCAAGGGCTGCTGGAGCGCCAGCAGGTTCATGCAGCTCTGCTCAATGTTCTTTTCCATGGTGTTGATTTCCCGGTCCCGGGGGAATATAGTGCGGGCCAGCTTGATATCCATCGACTTTAGGCACTGGATGGTGCCCTGCATGCTGGCATCGACCCGGCGGCCCATCTCCGCCAGCTCGACGTTCAGTCGGGCGAGCTCTTCTTCAAAAACTTTTCTCGGCATGGCGTGTCGTCCTTCCTTCCTGCGGTCCCGCTCTTATCCGAAGCGGCCGGTGATGTAGTCCTCGGTCCGCTTGTCGCGCGGGGTGTTGAACATGGTCACGGTGTCGTCGTACTCAATGATTTCGCCGAGCAGGAAGAAGGCGGTCTTGTCCGCAATGCGGCCGGCCTGCTGCATGTTGTGGGTCACGATTACCACCGTGTATTTTTCCTTGAGCTCCTGCATCAAGTCCTCAATCTTCAGGGTAGAGATCGGGTCAAGGGCGCTGGTCGGTTCGTCCATCAGGAGGATATCCGGCTCCACCGCCAGGGCGCGCGCGATGCACAGCCGCTGCTGCTGGCCGCCCGACATCCCCATCGCGGACTCCTTGAGCCGGTCCTTGACCTCATCCCACAGGGCCGCGCCCCGCAGGGATTTTTCCACCAGCTCATCCAGCTTGCGGCGGTTTTTGATCCCGTGCACCCGGGGGCCGTAGGCGATGTTGTCATAAATGCTCATCGGGAAGGGGTTGGGCTTCTGAAACACCATGCCCGCCCGGCGGCGCAGCAGGGTGACGTCGGTGCGGGGGTCGTAAATATCCTCCCCGTCAATCTTGACCTCGCCGGTGATGCGGCAGCCCGCGACCAGGTCGTTCATGCGGTTAAAGGTCTTGATGCAGGTGGATTTCCCGCAGCCGGAGGGGCCGATAAAGGCGGTGATCCGGTTGCGGTCAATGTCCATGGAAATATCCTTCAGGGCGTGGAAATCCCCGTAATACAGGTCAAGATGCTTGACCTCGATTTTTGCGGTTGTCTGTTCGCTCATCGTTTTTCGTCCTTTCCGGAAGATTAGGCCCTGGCCTTGGCGCTCTTGTCAAACACGCGGGAGAGCAGGCTGGCCAGCCGGTTGAGCAGGAAAACCAGGATCAGCAGCACCGACGCGGTGGCATAGGCGATGTGGAACGCGTTGGGGTCGGTCGCCTGGCTGGCCGTCTGGTACAGGTGGAGGGTCAGGGTCCGCCCGCTCTGCATGATGTGGCCGAAGAACTCCCGCGGCATATCGTAGGACATGCCGGAGGTAAAGATCAGCGCGGCCGACTCCCCGACGATGCGGCCCATGCCTAAGATCAAGGCGGTCAGCACGCCGGGCATGGCGCAGGGCAGCACGATGCCCAGCACCACCCGCAGCTTGCCGGCACCGAGGGCAAGCGCCCCCTCCTTATAGCTGTCCGGCACCGCGAGCAGGGATTCCTCCGTGGTGCGGATGATGGTGGGCAGGATGCAGATGGTCATGGTCAGGCAGCCCGCCAGGATCGACACCCCCATGCCCAGCATCACGCAGAACACGGTATAGCCGAACAGGCCGAAAATGATGGACGGCACGCCGGACAGGACCTCCGTCGTAAAGCGGATGGCCTTAACAAGCTTGCCCTGCTTGGCATACTGGGTAAGATAAATCGCTGCGGACAGGCCAACCGGAGTAACAATCAGTAGAGTAATAATCACAATATACAATGTGTTTATAATCATCGGCAAAATCCCCTGCAGGGCCTCGTCCCGCGCGGAATAGGCGGTGCTCAGGAAATCCCAGGAGATATAGGGCACGCCTTGGATAAGGATGTAGGCGATCAGGCCGATCAGCACGCAGACCGTGATGGCGGCGCACAGGTAGATCAGCCCGGCCAGCACCCGGTCCTTGACCCGGCGGCGGCTGCGGTGCAGGCTGGGATAGCCGGACTGCACCGGCGCGGCCGGCTCCGTTTTACTCGCGACCATCAATCTTCACTCCTCTCCGGGAAATCAGGGTAAACGAGATGTTGACGATCATGATGAAGACGAACAGCACCAGGCCGATGCTGAACAGCGCCTGGCGGTGCAGCCCATAGGAATAGCTCATCTCCAGCACCACGCCGGCGGTCAGCGGCCGCACGCTCTGTAGGAGCTGGGGGAACTGCACGACGTTGCCGCAGACCATGATGACCGCCATCGTCTCCCCGATGGCGCGGCCGACGCCCAGGATCACGCCGGCCAGGATGCCCGATTTGGCGGCAGGGATCATCACCTTGAAGATGGTGCCGATGTGGGTGTTGCCCAGGGCGAGGGAGGCCTCCTTATACGAGGCCGGCACCGCGCGCAGGGCGGTCTCCGACACGTTGACGATGGTGGGCAGCACCATAATGGCCAGGATCAGGATCATGGCCAGCATGCTGTAGCCGAAGGTGTTGGGGAACACCGTCCGGATGGCCGGCACGATGATAATCATGCCGAAAAAGCCGTAGATAACCGACGGGATGCCCGCCAGCAGCTCCACCGCCGGGCGGACGATGCCCGCCAGCCGGCGGGGAGCCAGCTCCGCCAGGAAAATGGCGGTGAACAGGCCGATCGGCACCCCGATCAGGATCGCCCCCAGCGTCCCCAATACCGAGGTGAGGATCATGTACAGGATCCCGTAGCTCCCGGAGGTGGGCGCCCACTCGGTGCCGAACAGGAACTCGCCCAGCCCGATCTCCGCGATGGCCGGCGTACCGGCGGCGATCATATAAATGGTGATGATCGCCACCGCGCCCACCGACATGCAGGCGAACACCAGGAACACCGATTCCGCCAGCTTGTCCACGCCCTTCGTGCTCATTGAAAGGACGGCGGCGGCCAGCCCGGCCACCAGCATCACGGCCAGCGCGGTATGGTAGGACATCTCCACCCGGCTGACCCCCAGGTCCAGGAAGGTGGAGCTGATGGAATTGCCGGTCATCATCACCGCCAGGGGAGCGATGGCCCCCAGCATAAAGCAGCCGGCCGAGGAGCGCGGCTTTTTGAGCAGGATCAGCACCCCGCCGGCCAGGAAGGCCAGGGGGCAGACCGCTGCGGCGATTTTTGCGATGACCGGCAGGGATACGGGCGTCCCGTTGACATTGATATAGCCGGTCACCACCTGAAGGGAGGTAAAGGTATAGTCCGTCCTTCCCAGATGGAAGGTGACGAACGGCAGGAAAAACATGGCGGCCCCCGCCAGGGCGAGCAGAGCCGCAACGAGCGAGAAGCAGCGCCGGCGCAGCGCCGCCCGGCGTCTCTTCTCCTCGTTATTCATGGTTTTCGCCGGGTTGATCACCAGGGTTTTCTCCATAGAAACCGTCTGTCCTTTCCGCGGATTTCCACACGGGAACAGGCAAAGCAGGCAGCGCCGTTTCCCGCCGGGAAAATCCAAGTTGACAAGGAGGCCCCGGGCAGAAGAGCCGCGCCTGTCCGCGCGTCCCTTTTGTCCGGATAGCCCAAAGGAGATGCCGCAAACCAATGGCTTTTGCAGCATCTCCGGGCTTATCCTCTGAGTGGGCCGGCCTCCGGCCGGGGGCCGGGAGGCCGGTGAGAGAAAAGGGATGGAGCATTTTATCTTACTGGGATCCTGCGGCTTCCGGGCTGCCGGAACCGGCCGTTAAGCCGGAAGAGGCTCCGCAAAAGCCGCCGGTCCCTGCCGCCTGCCGCCCGGGCGTTTGAACCAGGCGGCCAGCGCTTATTCCTCCCAGAACTTGACCGGGATCAGCTTCTCGCCCGCGATGATTTCCTGGGCCGCGTCGGTTTTCAGGAACTCCACATAGGCAAGCACCAGCGGATCATCGGTGCCCGCGCGGTACGCATGGACAAAGGGGCGCTGGAAGGCGTAGCTGCCGTCCTCAATGGTCGGGTCGGAAACTTCCACACCGCCAACCTTCAGGGCCTTCACCTGGTCGTTGACCGAAGCGTAGGAGATATAGCCGATCGCCGCTTCATTGGAGGCCACGCTGGCGACCACGTCGCCGGTTTCCTTCAGCTGCACGCCGTACTGGCATTCGCCCTTCACGCCGGCAATCTCTTCAAAGCCGTCGCGGGTGCCGGAGCCTTCCTCACGGCCAACCACCATAATCTGGCTGTCCGTGCCGCCGACCTCGCTCCAGTTGGTGATCTCGCCCTTGAAGATGCTGGCGATCTGGTCCATGGTGAGGTCTTCCACGCCGTTGGCGGGGTTCACAACGATTGCAATGCCGTCAATCGCAATCTGGATCACTTCATACTTGCCATCCGGGTTCTCTTCGTCCTTCACGGCACGGGAGAGGTCGCCGATCTGGCAGGTGCCGTCGTTCAGGCCGGTGATCGCGGAGCCGGAGCCCTGCTGGTCAACCGTGGTGGTCACATCCGGATAAAGGGTCTTGAATTCTTCGGTCAGGGCCGCCATCACATCGGCCATCGAGCTGGAGCCGGCAAACTTCAGGTCGCCGCTCAGGGTTTCGGCAGCGCTGCTGCCGCCTTCGCTGGTCTGCGGCGTAGAGTTCCCGCCCACTTCGCTGCTGCAGCCGGCGAGCATAACGGTAGCCATCGCCGCCGCGCAAAGAATGCTGGCAAACTTTTTCATTCCAATCGTTCCTTTCTCGCGGGACCCGGCCGCCTGTGTTATTCCGGCGCCCGGCCCCTCTTTGCACCTGGTTTTTGTCTTTTCTCTCGGTTCGTGTGTTATCTTACCGGCGGATTGTTAGGTGAATGTTAAGCGAACTTTATTTTCTGTTAAAATCCAGGGCCCCTTATTAAATTCCGGTTAAGCCTTATGACATTAGGATAAACATTTTAACGCCGTATAACCGCCATAAAAAAGACGGCGGCAAATCCTGCTTGCCGCCGTCTTCTTTATGGATTTTGTTTTACTTGCGATTAAAAAGCCTTGTTTACAAACGTATGCTCCCATCTACTACGACCACCGAGACAAATAGTGGTCTTGCAACTCATCGTCGCCCCTGCACTGGGAAAAACAGGAAGCCATGATTTAAAGTTAAAAGTAGTCGTCCAATTTCTTTCATCTCCGTCAAATCGGTCATCGCCTGTATAAGAACAGTATCCATTGCTTTCTGTCATTCCACACTGACCAAAAGTGATAAATTGGCCAGTAACTATGACCCCACTTGTCAGACTAAACCCACTACCGCTGCCTCTAAATCCTCCGGTAATAGATGTTATAGATTTAAATGATTTATTATTCACTGTTTTTGAAGAATAAATTATGGTAGAAAACCCGGTGCAATATTTAGAGTCATCTATCTCTTCATAGTAATGTCCTTCTTTTGCGCTTAAAAGATTTTCATACAATTCCTCGCCAGTGAGATCATCTGAAGTTGGAATTACTACTGCGGCTTCGGAAGCATAGGTTTGAATAACTTCATTTCCCATAAGATTGCGAGTTTGTACATTACCCAATTGAGTTATTTTATGCAGGGTAACTACGCCATCAGAAAATGTAATATCCGCCCCCTTTGCCACTTTATATAATTGAAATCCTTTCTCATTTTCGACTGATCTAGCTGACGCCGGATAAACTATAAACATGGGCCATGCAAATGGCCACAACCAAAGATAATAACTTCTTTGTCATTTTAACAATCCCCCTCAAAATTATCAAAAGAAAATATGGCGTTCTTAGTTGTTCGCTGTCGTGTTACACTTAAAATTTTATACTAATTCATTGGACACATTCCCTTCGAATGAAATTGCATCTGTCTTATTTTTCGCTCGCCAGCCCCAAATACAAAAGGATCCCGACAAAGAATGCTAGGTAAGCGTGTTCCGGAATAAAGGCCAGAAAGCTACTCGGGGACAGCCACCCCACTAAATAGCCGATCGCTAAAACGTAATAAGCGAGGAAAAACAGGACGGACAGCACAAGGAGATGCCGCTTGGCCTTCTCGCTCTTTATGGTTACGATTACGATTTTTCGGCACCACCAAAGCAGGGAATAACTCACCGCCATGCAGAAGAGGGGCAGTACGAGGACTTGCCCGATCAGCACGGGAAACAAATTGTAATTCTGGCGGAAGGTTGGATACTGAAAGATCAAATAAAGGAAATACGGAATGCAGACAATGGAAAAAATGCTGCATACACAGCCAAAAATCGTGGTTTTTCCCTTCGTTCCCTCCATAAAAACGTTTCCTCCAATTTGCGGAAATTGTATTTCTGTATTTTTTACATTTATATGTTATTATTTTCTGATTGATTTGTCAAATAAAATTATTTTTGTGAAATATATTATACAACACTATAGAAATCCCGAAAGCCCCTGCCCCTCAGGAGTCCCGCATATATTGGGCGAAATCGCGGGCAAGCTGCTGCAGCCGGGACGCCAGCTCCTCCCCCTGGCGGGCCCGCTCCGGGGCGGCCGCGTTGTCAATCCCTAAAAGGAAATCGGCGGATACGCCGTACAGGGCCGCCAGCCGCTTCAACACCTCCAGCGAAGGCTGGTTGGCGTCCCTTTCATACGCGCTGACGGCGGCCGCCGTCACCCGAAGGCGCTGCGCGACCTCGCTTTGCGTCCATTTCCGGCTTCGGCGGAGCTCCCCCAGCCGCTGCCCCAATGTCGGCGCCATCGCTTCCCCTCCCGCTCGGTTTTATCCGCTATCCGCGCATTCATACCGGTTTTCTATCCCCATAGTATAAGGTAAAACTTGGATTTTCAAGCGAAATCCGAGCGCTGCCAAAAACCTTCACCCCCTTTGTGCAGATCGGCCGGATCCCCTGCCGGAAAAACGGGCAGCTTCCCGGCTGCGGTTCCCGGCGGGAGCGGGGCCCGCTCGTAGGCATCCTTCGGCCCCGGGCCCGCCGCGCCCTGTCCGCCGCCAGGCAGCAAAAAAGCCGCCGGAGCAAAAGGCTCCGGCGGCTTTGGGCTTCCCGATGTTTTGTTGCCTAGGCTTCACTCAGCGGCGGGGGCGGTTGCCGCCCTCCCCGCGCTCCCGGCGGAATCCGCCCTCGCGGCGGGCGGGGCGGGGGGAATCGGACACCGTGTTCTCCGGCTTAAGGCCCTCCACCTCAATCAGCGCGTCGCGGCGGGAGAGGTTCAGCCGGCCCTGCTCGTCGATCTCGGTCACCTTGACCAGGACCTCGTCGCCGACCGCGACCACATCCTCCACCTTGTCCACCCGCTTGACATCCAGGCGGGAGATGTGGACCAGCCCCTCCTTGCCGGGGGCGATCTCCACAAACGCGCCGAAGGACATCAGCCGGGTCACGCGGCCCTTGTAGATTGCACCGATCTCCGGGTCCTTGGCGATGGTTTCGACGATTGAGAGGGCGCGCTTGGCGTCGTCGCCGTTGATGGCGGAGATGAAGACGCTGCCGTCCTCTTCAATGTCGATTTTGCAGTTGCACTCGGTCTGGATCTTCTGGATAACCGAGCCGCCCTTGCCGATGACCTCACGGATCTTATCAACGTCGATCTTGGTGGTCAGCATCTTGGGCGCGTATTTCGACAGCTCGGCCCGCGGGGCGGGGATCGCCTTGAGCATGATCTCATCAAGGATATACAGCCGCGCCTTATAGGTCTTTTCAAGCGCCTCCTTGATGATGGCCGGGGTCAGGCCGTGTACCTTGAGGTCCATCTGGATGGCGGTAATGCCCTTGTGGGTGCCGCCCACCTTGAAGTCCATGTCGCCGAAGAAATCCTCCAGCCCCTGGATATCGACCATGGTCATGAAGCGGTCGCCCTCGGTGACCAGGCCGCAGGAGATGCCCGCGACCGGCGCCTTGATCGGCACGCCCGCGTCCATCAGGGCCAGGGTGGAGCCGCAGATCGACGCCTGGGAGGTGGAGCCGTTTGAAGACACGACCTCCGAAACCAGGCGCAGGGTGTAGGGGAACTCCTCCACCGAGGGGATCACCGGCAGCAGGGCGCGCTCCGCCAAGGCGCCGTGGCCGATTTCCCGCCGGCCGGGGCCGCGGGACGGCTTGGTTTCGCCCACCGAATAGGAGGGGAAGTTGTAGTGGTGCATATACCGCTTGCTGGTCTGGTCGTCAATGCCGTCCAGCAGCTGCGCATCCCCGGTGGAGCCCAGGGTGACGGTGGTCAGCACCTGGGTCTGCCCGCGGGTGAACAGGCCGGAGCCGTGGACGCGGGGCAGGATGCCGACCTCGGCGGCCAGGGGACGGATCTCGTCAATGCCGCGGCCGTCCACCCGCTTGCCGTCGTCCAGCAGCCAGCGGCGGACAACGTACTTCTGGAGCTTGTACAGGCAGTCATCGAGCATGGCGGACTGCTCGGGGTATTCCTCGTCAAAGCGGGCGTGCACCTCGTCGTACACCGGCAGCAGCCGCTCGTCGCGGACCCGCTTATCGTCGGTGTCGAGCGCGGCGCGCACCTTTTCAATGGCAAATTCCTTGACCGCCTCAAACATCGCCGGGTCGGGATCGCTGGATTCAAACGGGATCTTCTCCTTGCCGATTTCGGCAGCGATACCCTTGATGAACTCCACGATCTGCTGGTTGGCGGCGTGGCCGGCCATGATGCCGTTGAACATGGTCTCGTTGTCGATCTCGTTCGCGCCGGCCTCAATCATCGCGACCAGGTCGGCCGTGGAGGCGACGGTCACATGCATCTCCGACTTCTTTTCCTGCTCGGCGGTGGGGTTGATGACGTACTCCCCGTCAATCAGGCCCACCACGACGCCGGAAATCGGGCCGTCCCACGGGATTTCGGAAATGGAAATCGCGATCGACGCGCCGATCATGGCGGTGGTTTCGGGCGGGCAGTCGGGGTCAACGCTCATGACGGTGCAGACGACCGACACATCGTTGCGCATATCCTTGGGGAACAGCGGGCGGATGGGGCGGTCAATCACGCGGGAGGTCAGGATGGCCTTCTCGCTCGGACGGCCCTCCCGGCGCTGGAAGGAGCCGGGGATCTTGCCCACGGCGTAGAGCTTTTCCTCGTAATCCACCGAAAGGGGGAAGAAATCCACCCCTTCGCGGGGCTTGGCCGACATGGTGGCTGTGCACAGGATCACCGTCTCGCCGTAGCGGACCAGGCAGGAGCCGTTGGCAAGCTGGGCGAGCTTGCCGGTCTCGACCACCAGGGGGCGGCCTGCCAGCGTGGTTTCAAACACCTTGTAATTTTCAAACATTGCCATACCTCCGTATAAATATATTTCCAAAACGGAGCGGCTTGGAATTTTAGCAATGAAACCGCGGCTCACCAAGCGGCACGGGGCCGGGAGCTCCCGCCAGCAGGAGCCCGGGCCTTTTCCCCGCAAAAGAGGAGCCTTCCGGCGCGGCTTCCCGCCGTGCCGCCGGCGGGCTTGTCCCCTGCCCGCCGCTGCTGAACCGTCGTTTGACTGCTAAAACCACGCCTGCCCCGCTGGTTGGACAACGCGAGCCCTGCGTTTTCCCCGCCGGAAGCGCCGGCAAGGAAAAGCGGAATGAGGCAGGAGGGCACCGCCCGCCTGCCTCAATATCTGCCTTATTTCCGGATGCCGAGCTTTTCAATGATCGCGCGGTAGCGCATGATGTCCTTCTTCATCAGGTAATTGAGAAGGCTGCGCCGATGGCCGACCATCTTGAGCAGGCCGCGGCGGGAGTGGTGGTCCTTCTTATGCACCTTCAGGTGCTCGGTCAGGTCGTTGATCCGCTTGGTCAAAACGGCGATCTGGACCTCGGGAGAACCGGTGTCCCCTTCATGCGTCGCGTACTCCTTCATAATGGCTGTTTTTTCTTCCGGCAGCATATCGTTCACCTCTTTACAAAAATTTTCCGATCACCCAGCGCGGGGAAATGGCGATTCCCTTCACCCGCCGCGCCTGTCCGGGAATCCGGGCAGCTCCGCGGAAGGAAGACCGGGCCGGGGCGTCCCCTGGCCCGCCGGGCGTACTCCGCCGGCCGGGAAATGGAAGCGCTTATGCGCCCGAATAGTATACCACAGGATTGTTGGCTTGTAAAGGCTTTTCCAAAGGAATTTCCGCCCGGGCGCCGCCCCCTTCCCGATCCGCCGGGAAAAGCGGTCACAGCAGCGCAAAAATCTCGGACAGGGCGTGGATTTCGGGCGCTCCCTCGGGATGGAGGTCGGCGCCGAAGGCGTTGATGTAAACGGGGCGCATCCCGGCGGCGCGGGAGCCCTGTACGTCGTTGACCGGGTGGTCCCCCACATAAAGGCAGCCGGCGCAGGCCACCCCCAGGCGGGCGGCGGCGCGGCGGAAAATCTCGGGATCGGGCTTGTGGATGCCCTCGTCCCCCGACACCACCGCGATATCAAGCAGGGGCCGCAGGCCGCTGACGTCGAGCTTGCGGTTCTGCAGCAGGGAGGGGCCGTTGGTGATCACCCCGATCCGGTAGCCCCGCCGCCTCAGCTCCTGCAGGACGGGCACGGCCTCCGGCAGCAGGGCGACGGTATCGGGAAAGCGGATCTGGAATTCGCGGTAAACGTCCTCGACCGCCGGCGCGTCCTTCCAGCCCCACTCCTCAAACAGGGCGCGGAAGTAGGCGGGGTAATCGACGTACCCGCCGTTGTTGCGGCGCAGCATCTCCTGCCGGCGGCGCGCCTTCTCCTCAGCGGGGAGGGCGGGGAAATATTTATTAAGGAAATAGTCGCAGTATCCTAAGAAGGCGGCCGCCCGGTCCTGAAGGGTGTCGTCGAAATCGAACAGCACGGCGCGGATCCCCCCGTCCGGATCGCCCAAGACGGCCCGGCGGGCGCGCTCCCCGTCGCGCAGGATCTGGCGCTGCAGCTCCTCCACCGAATCGAACTTCCGCTCGGGCCGGAGGAATTCCACCAGGGTGACCGGGACGCTGCGGCCGTAAAGGTCGCCGTGGAAATCCGCGATCCAGGTTTCGGCCAGGGGGCCGTCCGCGCCGACGGTGGGCCGGATGCCGACGTTCGTCACCGCGTGGACGACCTTGCCGTCCGCCTCCACGCTCGCCGCGTACACCCCGAAGCGGGGGCGGACGAAATGGGGCGGCAGGGGCTGGTTGATGGTGGGGGTGCCCAGCAACCGCCCCAGCTTCTGCCCGCCGACCACCGGGAAATCGATGGTAAACGGCCGGCCGAGAAGGCGGGAGGCCTCCCGCACCTCCCCCTGCTCAATCAGGCGGCGGATCCGGCTGGCGCTCACCGGCTCGCCGTCCACCAGCACGGGCGGGACCACGGCCACCGCCATCCCCCGCTCTTCGCACAGGCTGCGCAGCAGATCGGCATCCCCCTGCCCGCCCTTGCCGAAGTGGTAATTGAACCCGCAGCAGACCACGCAGGCGTGCAGGGCGTCCTTGAGCACCCTGTCCACAAACTCCTGGGGGGAGAAATCCCGGATCGCCTCAAAGTCGGCCTGGACCAGCTCCTCCACCCCCAGGCTCTCGAGCACGGCGGCCCTCTGCCCCTCGGCAACCAGCTCGCACGCGCTTTCCTTGGGCAGCGCCCAGGGGGGCTGGGTGAAGGTAAACACCGTGGCCGTCGCCCGGCGGCCGTCCGGCAGTTCCCGCCCCGCCGCGCGGGAAATCACCGCCCGGTGGCCGAGGTGCACCCCGTCAAAGATCCCCAGGGCAACCGCGCGGGGCTTGCCGGGCGCGCCAAAGAGCGGAGGGACGCCCGCCTCCCCCCCGCCTCCGCCGGGGAAGGTGTCCTCCGGCAGCGGGGTCCTGCCGTCCCAGATGATCGTCTTCAGCACACGCGCTCCTCCTCTTCGCCGTCCTTAAACCGGAAAGTGGAAACTCTCCGTTTCCCTATCGTTAACGAATCTCGTCCCCTATTCCCATCGGTCAAGCCGCCCCGGCGACCTTCAAGCAAACAGGCGGACGATTTTCAGCTCCCCTTCGGAGGGCTGCCCCAGCCCCAGGAAGGCGCCGTCCGGCGCATAAACCCGGGTCAAGCCGACCGGCTTCCTTGGCAGGCGGTCCAGCGCCAGCGCCCCGCCGTTGCGGAAGCGGGCGGCCTGGGCCGGGGACACCGTCACCGCCCCGCAGGCGGAAAAGGCGCTGTCCACCGGCATCAGCCGGCCGGGCAGGCTCCCCTCCGCCGCCAAGGCGCGGGCCTGGTCAAGCGTGACGCACTGCCCCAGCGAATACCCGGCGGCCATGGTCCGCCGCAGGGCGGTCATCACCGCCCCGCAGCCCAGGGCTGCGCCGAGGTCGGCGCACAGGGTGCGGATGTACGTCCCCTTGGAGCAGGCGCAGTCCAGCGTCAGCTCCCCGGCGGCTTCGTCATAGCCGAGGATAGACAGGCTGTAAATCGTGACCGGGCGGGCCTCCCGCTCGACCTCCACGCCCCGGCGCGCCAAGTCGTACAGCCGCACGCCGTCCTTTTTCAGGGCGGACATCATCGGCGGCACCTGGAGGATCTCCCCCCGGAAAGCGGGCAGGGCCTCCTCCACCGCACGCCGGGAGGGGAGCGCACCCCCGGTGGGGGTCACCGCGCCCCATACATCCTGCGTATCGCTGACAAAGCCGAAGCGCATCACGGCGGTATACCGTTTATTGTGGTCGGGAAGCAGCTCCAGCGCGCGGGTCGCCCTGCCCACCAAAAGGGGGAGCACCCCCGTCGCCATCGGGTCAAGGGTGCCGGCGTGCCCGATCTTTTTCACCCCCAAAAGCCGGCGGAAAACCGCGCAGCAGGAAAAGGAGGTCATCTCCTGCGGCTTATCCAGGCATAAAATGCCGTCCATCGGGCCTGCGCCCCCTTTCTGATTTGATCCCCGCTGCCCGTCCTGCTTCTTCCCGCTTCCGGACGTTTTCCTGTATCTTCCCATGCCTTCTTTTTCCTGCTTTGGTTTTCTCTTACCCGCCCCGCCTGGGCCTCATTCCCGGGATAGGCGGGCCTTAGCGTCGAAGGCGGGACGCCTATCAGGCTCCGGAGGGATGCGGCCGCGGTGCTTCGCCGCACCCGGCCCGCAGAGCCCGGAGGGTCTCCGCCGGAGCGCGCCGGCGGGGCGTGCGGAAGGGCCGCCCTTTTTAAGCGCCCAGCACCGCGCGTACCACGTCCACGATGGTTTCCACCGCCTGCTCCGCCGGGCCGGGGAGGGTGCAGCCCGCGGCGCGCAGATGGCCGCCGCCGCCCAGCCGGCTGCAAATCGCGGAGGCGTCGGCGTGATTGCCTGTGCGCACGCTCACCTTAAATGAGCCGTCCGGCTTCTCCCGCAGGGTAACGCCCACCCAGACCCCCTCAATCTGGCGGGGGATGGGGGCCAGGCCCTCCATATCGTTTTCCCCCGCGCCGCTGCGGGCGACCATGGCGGTGGTGACCAGCATGACCGCGCAGCGGTCGTTCAAATAAAAGCGCATCCGGTCCAGCGCCTGCCGTTCCAGCTCCACCCTCGCCCGGCTCTTGATATCAAACATCGTGCGGTTGATCATCTCGCTGTTGGCGCCGAAGTCCAGCATTTCGGCCGCCATCCGCAGGGCGTAGGCGGTGGTATTGGAATATTTGAAGCAGCCGGTGTCGGTCGCGATGCCGGTATACACGCAGTCCGCGATCCCCTGGTCCGGCGTCACCCCCAGGGCGGCGATGACCTCCCGCACCAGCATGGCGGTCGCCGCGTAGTCGGCCCGCAGCAGCAGCTCGGCCGCGTACCCGGTGTTGGAGCCGTGGTGGTCAATGCACAGCGCGACCCGGCCGCCGTACACCGGCTCCAGCCCGCCGAGCAGCTTTTCGTCCGCCACGTCCACCGCGCAGACAAGCGCCGGCTCAAAGGCCGGGGAGGCAAGCCCCTCGTACAAATACCCGTACTTTTCCGGGATTTCGTCCGCGCACTCCACGCGGGCGGCCTTGCCCAGCTTCTGCAGCGCCCGGCAGAGGGCAAAGCCCGAGCCCAGCGTGTCCCCGTCGGGATATTGGTGGGTCAGGATCAGGATGCGGTCCGCCTCCCGCAGGCGGGAGGCCGCCTGGGCGGCCGTCAGCGGCTCACTCATCGCCGGTCCCCTCCTCCCGGGCGGCCTGGCGCGCTTTTTCCGCCCGCTCAAGGTCCCCCAGCGTCTTGGCAATGCCGGCGCTGTAGGCGATCGAGTCGTCGGGGATGAAGCGCAGCTCCGGCACATGCCGCAGGTGCAGCGCGCCCCCCAGCGCGTGCCGGATATACCCCTGCGCGCTGGCCAGGCCCTTGGCCGCGTTTTTTGCGGCGTCCAAGCCCTCCATGGCGCTGATATATACCTTGGCGTAGGACAGGTCGCTGGTCACCTCCACCCGCACGATGCTGAGCATCGCGGCGGTAACCCGCGGGTCCTTCACCGTGCGAAGGATCGCGGTCAGCTCCCGCAGGATATCCTCATTGGTGCGGTCAATACGAAAACTTGCCATCGGGTTCCCCCTGCCTTTCCCATTCAAATGCGAGCGCAGCACAGGCGCCGGGCCGTTCCCGGCCCAAGCCGCTTCCCCGGAGGCGCCCCTTCGGGTAGGATGCCCGTTTTCCCGCCGTAAAAAACAGCGCGCCGTGAAACGGTGGAGCCCGCCTCAAAGCACGCTGTTTCCCACCGCCGGGACAGGGCCTGCTGCGTCCCGTCAGTCGCGGTATTCCTCAATGATATACGCCTCGTAAATGTCGCCCACGCGCACATCGTTGAACTTTTCCAGCCCGATGCCGCATTCGTACCCCTGGGCGACCTCCTTGACATCGTCCTTGAACCGCTTGAGGGAAGCCATCTTGTCGTCCGCAATGATGATGCCGTCCCGCACCACCCGGATCAGGTCGCCACGCAGGATCTTGCCGTCAAGCACATAGCAGCCGGCCACCGCGCCGACGCCGGTGATGCGGTACACCTGCCGCACCTCCACCCGGCCGTGGAGCACCTCGCGGGTCTTGGGCGCGAGCATCCCCTTCATGGCGGCTTCGATTTCTTCAATGCAGTCGTAGATGATGCGGTAGAGCCGCATCTCCACGCCCTTGGCCTCCGCCGCGGCCTGGGCCAGCGGATCCGGGCGGACGTTGAAGCCGACGATGATCGCATTGGACGCGTCGGCCAGCATCACGTCGCTCTCGCTCACCGCGCCGACCGCGCCGTGGATGACCCGGACGCGGACCTCGTCGTTTGAAAGCTTCTCCAACGACTGGCGGACCGCCTCGACCGAGCCCTGCACGTCGGCCTTGACGATGATGTCCAGCTCCTTCATCTCGCCCTGCTGCATCTGGTCAAAGAGGTTGTCAAGCGTCACCTTCTGGTACTGGCTGAACTGCTCCTCCTTGGCGGCGGTCTTGCGCTGCTCCACCAGCTGGCGGGCCAGCCGCTCGTCCGACACGGCGTTGAACACGTCGCCCGAAGCGGGCACCTCGTCCAGGCCCATGATCTCCACCGGGACGGAGGGCCCCGCCTCCGTCAGCCGGCGGCCGTTTTCGTCGGCCATGGCGCGCACGCGGCCCACCGACATCCCCGCCACCAGGACGTCCCCAGTGCGCAGGGTGCCGTTCTGCACCAGCACCGTCGCGATCGGGCCGCGGCCCTTATCAAGCCGGGCCTCAATCACCGTGCCCTTGGCCGGCCGGTCGGGGTTGGCCTTGAGCTCCTTCATCTCCGCCACCAGCAGCACGGTCTCCAGCAGCTTATCCAGCCCCTCGCCCGTGTGCGCCGACACCGGCACGCAGATGACGTCGCCGCCCCATTCCTCAGGCACCAGCTCATATTCGGTGAGCTGCTGCATCACCCGGTCGGGGTTGGCGTCCGGCTTATCCATTTTGTTGATCGCCACGATGATCGACACCCCGGCGGCCTTAGCGTGGTTGATTGCTTCTACCGTCTGGGGCATTACGCCGTCGTCCGCCGCGACCACCAGGATCGCGATATCGGTGACCTGGGCGCCGCGGGCGCGCATTGAGGTAAACGCCGCGTGGCCGGGGGTGTCCAGGAAGGTGATATACTGCCCGTCCACATTCACCCGGTAAGCGCCGATGTGCTGGGTGATGCCGCCGGCCTCCCCGGCGGTCACGTTGGTGCGGCGGATCGCGTCCAGGATCGAGGTCTTGCCGTGGTCGACGTGGCCCATCACCACCACGACCGGGTCGCGGGGCTTGAGGTTCTGGTCGGTGTCCTCGCTGTCGTCAATAATCCGCTCCTCAATGGTGACCACGACCTCCCGCTCCACCTTGGCGTGGAACTCGGTCGCTACCAGGTATGCGGTGTCAAAATCGATCTCCTGGTTGACGGTCGCCATCACGCCGAGGCCCATCAGCTTCTTGATGACCTCCGCCGCCGTCGCCTTCAGGCGGGAAGCCAGCTCGCCCACCGTGATAGTGTCCCCCACCGTGATGGTGATCGGCTTGCTCTTGCGCTCCTGCGCGATGCGGCGCAGCCGCTCCGCCTCGGTCTCCCGGCGGCCGTGCGGCTTCCGGTACTGCTGGGAACGCTGGTTGAGCTTTTGCTTCTTGACGGCGCCGCCGTCCCCCCGCACCCGGTTGGAGGTCTGGGCCAGCACGTCGAATTTCTCATCGTATTTGTTGCCCACGTTGGCCTGGGGGGTGCGGGTATCGACCGTCCGGCGCTCCGCCGGGCGCTTGGGATGCACCGGCTGCTGGGCGGGCTGCTTGGCCTTTTGCCCGCCGGCCGGGGCGGCCTGCGCGGCCGCGGGGGCCTTGCCCGCCTGAGCGGGGGCGGGCGCCTTCTCCCTTGCCGCGGCGGCCGCCTGCCGGGCGGCCGCTTCCTGCTCCGCCTTGCGCTGCTTTTCCTGTGCGCGGGCCCGCTCGCCGATGGCGAAATACTCGTCGAAATTCTCGACCTGGTTTTCCTGGGTAAAGCGTTCGAATACGAGATCCAGCTCGTTTTCCTCCAGCGCGGTCATGCTCTTCTTCGGGGCGCCCCCAAACTCCGCAAGGAGGTTGATGACCTCCTTGGTGGGCTTGCCGAAGTCCTTGGCGACCTCGCTGACGCGGTATTTAATCATCATAACCTACGATCATCCTTTCTGCTCGTCCGTCCCTGGCAGGGGCCGTCCTCCTGCCCCGCAAGCTTGCGCAGGGACGCCGCAAACCCCTCGTCCTCCAGCGCGAGTACGCCGACCGGCTTCTTAAGCCCCAGCGCCGCGCCGATCTCCTCCTTGCGCAAGGGCAGGGGGAGGAACAGGCCCGGGCGGTCCTGCGCGGCAAAGCGGATCCGCGGCGGTCATCACCGCAGCGGCCTTGCCCCGGCCGATCAGGGCGGCCACGGCGTCAAAGCCGGCCGTCAGCTTCCCGGCGCGGCGCGCCATCCCCAGCAGCCCGGCGATGCGCCCGGCCGGGTCAAAGGATGCCGCCGGGGCGCGTTCATTTTTCATTGGCCAGCAATTCCTCCTCCATCCGGTCGTACACCTCGGCGGGAATCGGGCAGGAAAAGGCTTTTTCCAGCCGTCTCGCTTTCCGGGCGGACTTCAGGCAGGCGGGGTCCGGGCAGACATACGCGCCGCGGCCCGGCTTGCGGCCGGTCATGTCCAGCGATATCTCGCCCTGCGGGCTTTTCACCACCCGGACCAGCTCCTTCTTGGGCTTCATCTCGCCGCAGCCCGTGCACATACGCAGGGGTATCTTTTTCACCCGCGCCATCGTCCTCATCCCTTCCCTCTGATTCTGCCTCGTATTGGATCCTGCGTTCCTGCCAAATATATCAATAAACTCCGGCCGCCGCCATGCCGGCTTTCCCCGGCATAAAAGCGGCTTCCGGCGGATTTTTCCTGGGGTGCCGCGGAGGATGCTTCCGCCCTTTCCCCGGGGCCGCTGCGGGCCCTTTATTCCTTCGCGGCCGGCTCCTCCGGCTCGTCCTCGCCGTAGAAGCCGCTTTCCGGGCGGATGTCGATCTTCCAGCCGGTCAGCTTGGCGGCCAGCCGGGCGTTCTGCCCCTTGTTGCCGATGGCCAGGGAAAGCTGCGCGTCCGGCACGCTCACCCGGCAGGCGTGCGCGCCGTCGGGATCAAGGTCCACGCGGACCACCTTGGCGGGCGCCAGGGCGGCGGCGATGAACTCCTCGGGCTTGTCGCTGTATTCAATAATGTCGATCTTCTCGCCCCCGAGCTCCTCGACAATCCCGGCGACGCGGGCGCCGCGCGGGCCGATGCAGGCGCCGACCGCGTCGACGTTCTCATCGTGGCTGAGCACCGCCAGCTTGGTGCGGGAGCCGGCTTCGCGGGAAACGGCCTTGATCTCGACCACGCCGTTGAAGATTTCGGGGACCTCCATCTCAAACAGGCGCTTGACCAGGCCGGGATGGGTGCGGGAAATCAGCGCGCGGGGGCCTTTGTCCCCTTCGCGGACATCAACGACGAAGACCTTGATGCGGTCGCCCTCGTGGAGCTGCTCGCCGCTGATCTGCTCGGTGACGGGCAGCACCGCCTCCGCCTTGCCGATTTCGACGGTCGCCGCGCCGGTCTTGGCGTCCACGCGGGTCACTACCGCGGTCACCAGCTCCTGGTTGCGGCGCTGGAATTCCTGCATCTGCTGGCCGCGCTCCGCTTCCCGGATGCCCTGGCGGATGACGTGCTTGGCCGTCTGGGCCGCGATGCGGCCGAACTGCTTGGTCTCCAGCGGGATGACCACCACGTCGCCCACCACCGCCTTTTTATTATAGCGGTGGGCCTCGTCAATCGTCATCTGCTCGTCGGGGTCCTCCACCTCGTCCACCACCGTCTTGCGCAGGGAGACATCGAATTCGTTGGTGGCGGGATCCATAATGACCGCGATATTTTCCTTGCCGCCGAAATCCCGCTTGACCGCGATGATGATCGCGGCGCGGATCTTCTCCAGCAGGTAGTCGCCCGGGATCCCCTTTTCCTTTTCAAGCAGCTTCAGGGCTTCAAAAAATTCGGCGTTTGCGTTACTCATTTTCCGTTTCTCCTCCGTTATCGTCATCCCAGAGCTCGTCGTCCATCAGGCGGACGGACGAAATCTCCTTTTTTGAAAAGGACCGGTCCGCGCCGTCCTCCGTGGTGATGTGTATGGCGCCGTCCGCGCAGCCGGACAGGATCCCCGCGACCTCCCGCGCGCCGTCCGGGAGCGGGCGGATCAGCCGGACGACCACCGGCCATCCCTCGCACAGCGAAAAATGCTCCGGCCGGGTCAGCTCCCGCTCCACGCCGGGGGAGCTGACCTCAAGGCAGTAGGACTGGGGGATGGGGTCCGCCTCGTCCAAAACCTTATCCATCCGCCGGGACATCGCCACGCAGTCGTCCATTGACACGTCGCCGTCCTCCCGGTCAATGAAAATCCGCAGGAACCAGGTCGCGCCTTCCTTGACGAAGCGGACGTCCCAAAGGGCCAGCCCCAGCTCCTGCGCCACCGGCTGCGCCAGGCGGTAGCACACCGCCGCCGTATTGCCCTTTCCCTGCCCGGCCCGCCCGGGGCCGCCCTGCGTCCTTGCACCCTTTGCCATACCGCCGTCCTTTCCTGCCCGCGCGCCGCGCCCCAAAGGGGGCCGGACCCAACGGATCCGGCCGGACAAAGACAAAAGAGCGGGTCGCCCCACTCTTTTCTACCATAAACGTATTAAGCATAGCTTAGTATACCACGGCGGCGCGGCAAATGCAAGGGCTTTTTGAAAAAATTTGCTCCGCCGGCAGCAGGCGGCGCCCCGCTCCCCACCTCCCCGCCTCCCTTGCGCAATTCTTGCCTGCCAGGCTATATATTTTGGGACGGAATATGCTATAATAAGAAAACCGCACGCCGTACCGCGCCCAGAGGGCCGGACCCCTACGGCCGTGGCGGCAAGAGGAGGCGCGTCCTATGCAATGGGGGCTTTTCGCCATTTTGATGATTCTTCCCTGGGCGGCAACCTACGGCGGCTCGCTGGCCGGGGTGCATTTCCGGCTGGGCACCACCCGGCGGCAGGGCGGGCTGCTCGGCTTCGCGGCGGGGGTGATGATCGCCGCGGCGGTCTGGTCGCTGATTCTGCCCGCGTTTGAGGAAATCGGCGCGGATGCGGCGGGGGCGGCGGTCGTGAGCGCCGGCTTCTTCCTGGGCTGCGCAGGGATGCTGCTGCTGGACCGGCTGGTTCCCCACCAGCACACCGACGAGGCCACGCCGGAGGGGCATCCCTCCCACCTTTCCCGCCCGATGCTGCTGGTGCTGGCGGTCGCCCTGCACAACATCCCGGAGGGGCTGGCCCTCGGGGTGGTGATCGCTGCGGCCATGGGGCAGGAGGCTATGACCTGGACGGGCGCGCTGATGTTCGGCCTGGGGCTGGCGCTGCAGAACTTCCCGGAGGGGCTG
The DNA here is from genome assembly GCA_904419005.1 of Candidatus Avimonas faecium. Lineage (GTDB taxonomy): Bacteria > Bacillota > Clostridia > Oscillospirales > Acutalibacteraceae > Avimonas > Avimonas faecium. The sequence continues at coordinate 50,470 of CAJFQI010000011.1, forward strand.
GCGGTGGTCCTCCCCCTCCGCCAGGCCGGCGCGGACAAAGGGAAATGCCACCGGCTCGGGCTGCTGGCCAGCTTTGCCGAGCCGGGCGCCGCCCTGGCAGGGCTGCTGTTCACCTCCCTGCTTTCGTCCCTGGGCGGGGTGATTATGCCCCTGCTGCTCAGCGTCGCGGCCGGGGCGATGATCTTCATCGTCGTGGAAGAGCTGATCCCCGAATCGCAGGCCGTCCATGCGGAGCATGGACACGCCGCCACCTACGGGTTCCTGCTCGGCTTCTGGATGATGGCGCTGATGGGGGTGCTCGGCGGCTGACCGCGCCCCTGCGGGGACGGGAGGCCCGGGGCTGCCGGCCTCGCCCGCTCCGGCCGTTTCCGGGCAGGCGCCTGGTAAGGAGCCTTTTCGCTTTGCCGATCTATTATATGTTTTCAAACTGCTGCCTTGCCGTCTCACGGCCATAAGGCCGCTGAAAGGACCGGATGCTTGGATGGAAAAAATCGTATTGGACAACGGCCTGCGCGTGCTGCTCCTTCCCTTGGAGGGCTTCCGCTCCGCCAGCGTGGACGTCTGGGTGGCGGCCGGCTCCCGGCACGAGCGGGAACCGGAGCAGGGCATATCCCATTTTATTGAGCATATGCTGTTTAAGGGGACGGCCCGCCGCTCGGCCCGGGATATTTCGGAGGAAATGGACAGGCTGGGCGGCAGCGTCAACGCCTACACCGCCAAGGAATACACCCGCTATTATTGCCAGTGCCTGGGGGAAAGCGCCGTGCCGGCGCTGGACATCCTATGCGACATGCTCGCCTCCCCCCGGCTGGACCCCGCGGAGATGGAGCGGGAACGGGGGGTGATCCTGGACGAGATGGCGATGTACGAGGACAGCGGCGAGGATGTGGCGCATGAAGCCCTCTGTGCCGCGGTCTGGCCTCATTCGCCCCTGGGGCGCGCGATCTGCGGGCTGACGGAGACGGTGTCCGCCCTGACGGCGGAGGACCTGCGGCGGTATATGCGCCGGCACTATACGCCGGAGCGCATGGTGGCCGTGGCGGCCGGCCGGTTTGACCGGGAGGGCGTCCTCCGCCTGCTGCGGGACACCCTCGGCGCCCTGCCGCGGGGGGAGGGCGTGCCCCAGCCGGACGCGCCGGCCTTTACCCCTTCCCTAGCCCTGAAGCCTAAGGAGTTTGAACAGACCAGCCTGGTGCTGGCCATGCCCGGCCTCCCCGCCGGGGATCCCCGCCGGTACGCGATGAGCCTGCTGAACTTTATCGTCGGGGGCGGGGCCTCCTCCCGGCTGTTCCAGCGGCTGCGGGAGGAGCTTGGGCTGGCCTATTCGGTATATAGCGCCTCCTACGCCAGCCGGGGCGCGGGGATGTTCACGGTGGCCGCCTCCTTTTCCGCCGACCGGCAGGAGCAGGTGCTGTCCGAGCTCCGGGCCGTCCTGCGCGGCCTGCCCGGCTCCATTTCGGAGGAGGAATTCGCCCGCGCCCGCGCGCAGGTCAAGGCTTCCTTCATCCTGGGGCTGGAGACGGTGGCCTCCCAGGCGTCCTACGCGGGGCGCAACGAGCTGCTCGAGGGCCGGGAAATCCCGCCGGAGGAAGCGATCGCCGCGCTGGACCGGCTGACGGCGGAGGATGTCAACGCGTTGGCGGACGAGCTCCTGCGGGACCCCCGCCGCGCCCTTTCGGTGGCGGGGGAGATCCGCGGGCGGGCTTTTTACGAGCCGTTCCTGAAGCCGTAGCCCCCGCGCGGGCCCGCCGGGCGGAAAATGCCCGCCGGCGCTTGCGGAGCGGCGGCGCGCTTGCTATAATAGACCCATCCCTTGCCGGGATCTTCCGGCGCGGAAGGCGCGGCGGCGGGCGGGGCGACTCCGGCCGCCGGGCGGCCAGCCGGCGCGCCGTTCTGTACAATAACGGATAGGATGTGACGGAAATGTCTTCGGATACCGGCGTGAACGCCGTTTCCCAGGCCGGCCGGGTGGTCGTCAAGGTCGGCACCTCCACCCTTACATATGAAAACGGCCGGCTCAACCTCCGGCGGATTGAAACGCTGGTGCGGGTGCTTTCGGACCTCAAGAATTCCGGGAAAGAGATTATCCTGGTGACCTCCGGCGCCATCGGCGTAGGGACGGGGCAGCTGGGACTCCGGCAGCGGCCGCAGGACACGGCCGGCAAGCAGGCGGCGGCCGCCGTCGGCCAGTGCGAGCTGATGTACAGCTATGACAAGCAGTTTTCCTCCTACGGGCATGTAACCGCGCAGGTGCTGCTGACACGGGACGTGATTGAGGACGACCGCCGCAAGGAGCACGTCGTCAACACCCTTTCCCGGCTGCTGGAATACGGGGCAATCCCGATTGTCAACGAAAACGACACCGTCTCGGTGGAGGAAATTGAGTTCGGCGACAACGACACCCTGTCGGCCATTGTGGCCGTACTGGCCCGCGCCCAAGCCCTGGTGATGCTGACCGATATTGACGGGCTGTATACCGCCGATCCCCGGAGCCATGCCGACGCGCGGCTGATCCCGGTGGTTGAAGCCATCGACGACACGATGCGGCAGGCTGCCAGCGGGGCCGGCTCCGCCCGGGGCACGGGCGGGATGGTGACCAAGCTGCACGCGGCGGAGATCGCCACGGCGGCAGGTATCCCCACCGTCATTATGAGCGGGGCAAATCCCCGGCGGCTGTACGACCTGTTCGACGGCAAGCACATCGGGACGCTGTTCCCAGGGTGCCGCCCCAACGAGAGATAGACGCTGCCTTCCTCCGCGGCACCGGGATGTCCTTTGGGACATCCAAAAATGCTCCGCATTTTCCCAGGCTTCGTGCGATACAGAGGAGCCCCCGGCAGGAGCCCGACGCGGTTTTTCCAACCAACCGGGCCGCTTCCCCGACAGCAAACCAGGCAGGGGCTTGATGGCGGCATGGGCCGCCCAGATCCCGTAAACGGCAAACAAACGAATGGCGGGGGATCCCCCGCCCCCGCAGGAAAGGATGATCACCCATGGCGGAAATGCTCGAACGGATGGGGGCCGCGGCACGCGCCGCAGCGCGCGCCCTGGCCTCGGCGACGGCGGGCGAAAAGAACAAGGCGCTCCAATGCATGGCGCAGTCCCTGCTGGAGCGGCAGGAAGAAATCCTGGCGGCCAACCGGCAGGACATGGACGCCGCCGCGGAAAGCGGGATGGCCAAAGCCATGCTGGACCGGCTATCCCTCTCCCCGTCCCGGATCGCCGGGATGGCGGACGGGCTCCGGCAGGTCGCTGCGCTCGCCGACCCGGTAGGGGAAATCGTGCAGGGCGGCCTGCGTCCCAACGGGCTGCGGATTGAGAAGACCCGCGTGCCCCTCGGGGTGGTCGGCATTATTTACGAGGCCCGGCCCAACGTCACCTCCGACGCCGCCGCCCTCTGCCTGAAGGCGGGCAACGCGGTGATCCTGCGCGGGGGCAAGGAGGCGCTGCGCTCCAACGCCGCGGTCGCCGACGCCCTGCGGGACGGCCTGGCCTCCGCCGGGCTGAACCCCGACGCCGTGCAGCTTGTCCGGGATACCTCCCGGGAAACGGCCAACGCCATGATGCGCCTGCACGGCGTGATCGACGTGCTGATCCCCCGGGGCGGGGCGGGGCTCATCCGCGCGGTGGTGGAAAACGCGACCGTCCCCGTGATCGAAACCGGGGTGGGCAACTGCCACATTTACGTCGACCGGGACGCGGACATCGCGATGGCCGCCCGCATCACCGTCAACGCCAAGGCGTCCCGCCCCTCGGTCTGCAACGCAGCGGAAACCCTGCTGGTGCATGAGGAGATCGCCCCCCGCGCCCTGCCCGTCATCGCTAAGGCCCTGGAGGAAGCCGGGGTGCAGCTGCGCGGGTGCGAGCGCACCCGGGAGATCCTGGCCGATCCGGCCGTCCTGCCCGCGACGGAGGAGGATTGGGCGACCGAATACCTCGATTACATCCTGGCGGTGCGGGTGGTCCCCTCCCTGGAGGCGGCAGCCGAGCACATCGCCGCCTACGGGACGGGGCACAGCGAATGCATCGTCACCGACAGCCACGCGGCGGCGGAGCGCTTTACCGCCGCCGTGGACGCCGCCGCCGTGTATGTCAACGCCTCGACCCGCTTTACCGACGGTGAGGAATTCGGGATGGGCGCGGAAATCGGCATCTCCACCCAGAAGCTCCACGCCCGCGGCCCGATGGGGCTGCGGGAGCTGACCACCACCAAATACATCGTCTACGGCAGCGGCCAGATCCGGTAAAAGGAGGCCCTCTCATGAGCGAGTGGAAAAAGATAGAAAACCCGGTAGCAAGCGGCGCCCCGGATCCGGATGCCGACCCGCTGGCAAACGACGCCCTGGCGATCCCTCCCCACCGCCCGCGGAAAAAGCGGAGCGACGCGGGCAAGAAGCGGGCAAAGCCCGCTCCCTCGGCCGCCGTGGAAGGAACGCCTGCCGGCCCGCAGGGGCAGGCCGCTTCCCCTGCTGCGGCCGGAAAGGCGGAGGACGGGGCGGGCCCTGCCTCCAAAACGCCGGACAGCCCGGCGAAGGCGGACGGCGCGGCCCCGGCGGCCGGAAGCGAAGGCGCTCCAAAGCCGGCGGAAAGCCCCGCAGAAAGCCCGGAAACGGAACCGTCCGCCGAGCCGCCCTTAACATCGCCGGCGGCTGGCAGCCCTTCCGAAGAAGGCGCGGAGCCGGAGCCTTCCGCCGCCGAGGACAGCGCTTCGGAGGGGGACGATGCGGCGCACGGCTGGGTCCGGGCCGCGGCCGGGACGCCGGAGCCTGCGGCCGCCCCATCGGCGGCGGTGCAGGCGGACGGGCCGGCCCCGGCGGGGAAAGCCGCGGCCTCGGCCCGCTACACCCGCACCGGGCAGCGGCGGGGCCGGCGGCGCTGGGCGGCTCCTCTTGGGCTGCTGATCCTTCTGCTGGCGGCGGTAGGCGTCGTTTCGCTGGCGGTTTCCGGCATCCGGGCGGTGCAGAGATCCCAGGACGACACCGCGCTGAAGGAGGAGCTGTACGACTTCCTCCTCCCGGTGATGCAGTACATCCCCTCGGCGTTTGACAGTGTGGACGGCAACCAGCAGGACACCCTCATCCTGGCCGCCATCTGGCGGGTCACCAACGCCGAGCAGATCCGCCAGCTTCAGGAAAAGGACAGCGTTTCCCGGTATGCGAGCGACGACCTCGGCCGGATGCTGATCCCCCTTGAGGAGATCAACGCTTCCTACGCCGCCCTCTTCGGGCAGGACGCGGAGCCGTACCACCACACCATCGGCGAGGAAGGGATGAGCTTTACCTTTGAGTACGACCCGGACGAGGGCTGCTATCATGTGCCGATCGTCAGCTCCTCTTCGATGTATGTGCCGGTCATTGACACCCTCAAGAAAAAGGGGGACACCATAGAGGTGCGGGTCGGGTATGTCCTTTCCGCCAAAATCGGCATTGACAACCGCGGGGAGGAAATCCCGCCGACC
>CAJFQI010000012.1 GCA_904419005.1 Candidatus Avimonas faecium
ACGATAATCTGGTCCGCGTCCTTGACGGAGGAGATCCGCTGGGCGATGATGATCTTGGTGCAGGGGAAGGGCAGGTGGCGGAGCTGGTCCTGGATGTACTTCTCCGTCTCCATATCAACCGCCGAGGTGGTGTCGTCCAGCACCAGGACCGCCGGGCGGATCGCCATGGCGCGGGCCAGCGCGATGCGCTGCTTCTGCCCGCCGGACAGGCCGACGCCCCGCTCGCCGATGATGGTGTCGTACCCCTCCGGCATCTTGGTGACGAAATCGTCCGCCGCCGCCCGGCGGGCAAAGTCCCGCGCCTCCTCCTCGGTCAGGGAGAGGTCGCCGAACACGACGTTGCCCTCCACCGTGTCGGAAAAGAGGAAAACCTCCTGGGTGGCGGTGCCGATCGCGCCCCGCAGCTGCTGGAGCTTCCACCGGCGGACGTCGCAGCCGTCGAGCTGCACCGAGCCGCCCTTGACGTCGTAGAAGCGGGACAGCAGGTTGATAATCGTGGTTTTGCCCGAGCCGGTCGGCCCCATGATCGCCAGGGTCTGCCCCGGCTTGACGTCAAAGCTGACGTGGTCGAGCACCTTGACCGGGCCGAAGGAAAAGGATACGTCGTCAAAGGTGATATGTCCCTCTACCTGGGGGTGGTCCTCCGCGTCGGGGCGGTCGGTGATCAGCGGACGGCCATAGTAAATCTCAATGATTTTGTTGGCCGAGGTAAAGAAGCGCTGGATATCGTTGATGAGGTTGCCCAGGTTGCGCATGGGGTTGGCCAGCGCCCAGGACAGGGAGGTAAAGATCGACAGCCCGCCGGCCGTCAGGCTCCCCTGGATGATAAATACGCCGCCCAGGAAGACGGTGATCAGGGTCATCAGGTTGGCGAGGGTTTCAATAAAGGGATAAAAGGAGAGCCACAGCTTGTTGATCGCCAGGTTGGCGTCCCGATAGTTTTTGTTTTTTTCATGAAAGCGCGCCTTCTCATACTCCTCGCGGGAGAAGGCCTTGACCACCCGGTTGCCGGCGATGTTCTCCTGCGCGGCGGTGTTCATCTCGGACAGGCGCTCCCGCATCGCCACAAATTTGGGGTGCACCATTTTGGAATACACCTTGGTGATGATCATCAGCAGGGGGGTGACCGCCAGCAGCGCCAGGGTGAGCTGCCAGTTGACGAAAAAGAAGAAAATCAGGGTTGAGGTGAACATGATCACGCAGTCCACCACCTGGTAGGCTAGGTAGGAGAGGAAATGGCGGCACCAATCCAGGTCGCCGGAGAGCCGGGTCATCAGGTCGCCGGTGCGGTTCCGGTCAAAGAACGCGCTTTCCTGGTACTGCAGCACCTCAAACAGCCGCACCCGCAGGTTGTATATCACGTGCTGCGACGATTTCTCAAAAAAGATAATCATCAGGAACCGCAGGCCCAGCCGGGTGAGCTGGACGGCCAGCATCCCTACCAGCAGCGGGATCAGCGGATCCGGGTTTTGCGCCATGATGACGTCGTCCATCAGCAGGGAGGTCAAATACGGGTTAATCAGCAGCATTGCGCTGGTGACTGCGGAAAGAAGGAGCCCGATTATGTACATCGTGCGGTACTTCTTTTCCATGTTTTTCCACAGCCATCGTATAGGGAACATACCATCACCGTTCCTTTCCCACATCACAGGCAGGATTCCCGTGGCTTCGGGCTGTTTTTTAGACGCAGGAACATTATACCGAATGGTCCAAAAAAAGATACCCCTTTGCCACAAAAAAATAGAAGAATTTTTTGGAGAAAAATTGGATATTTTAACCGTTCTCCTCCATAACCCGCCGGCAGAGCGCCGCCAGGTCGTCCAGGGTCTCGATTTTTCCCGCTTCCTCCCGGAAGCCGGCGGCCCCCCGCAGCCCCCGCATATACCAGGCGGCGTGCTTGCGCGCCTCCCGCAGGGCGACCCGCTCCCCCTTGAGGCGGGACGCCTCGGAAACCTGCCGCAGCAGCACCTGCATCCGCCTGGAAACAGGGGGCGCGGGCAGCAGCGTCCCATGGGAGAGGTAGGCCTCAATCTGGGAGAAGACCCAGGGGGCCCCCAGCGCGCCCCGGCCCACCATCACCAGGTCGCAGCCGGTCTGCTCGTACATCGCGGCGGCCGTTTCGGCTGAGTTCACGTCCCCGTTGCCGATGACCGGGATGGAAACGGCCTGCTTGACTTGGCGGATGATGTCCCAGTCGGCGGGCGGGGCGTACATCTGCTCCCGGGTGCGGCCGTGGACGGTGACGGCCGCCGCGCCGCCGGCTTCAACGGCCTGGGCGACCTCGACCGCGTTGGCCTCGGCCGCGGAATAGCCCTTGCGGATTTTGGCCGTTACCGGCACCGGCACCGCCCCGGCAACGGCGGCGACGATCTTGCGGCAGAGCTCCGGCTCCCGCATCAGGGCGCTGCCGCAGTGGTTGCCCGCCACCTTGGGGGCGGGGCAGCCCATGTTGATGTCGATCACGTCGGGGCGGTGCCGCATCGCCAGCACGGCGGCGCGGGCCATGACGTCGGGGTCGTCCCCGAACAGCTGTACCGCGGCGGGGCGCTCCGCGTCGTCGAGCGCCAGCAGCTCGCCGCTCTTTTTATCCCCGAAGCACAGCCCCTTGCTGCTCACCATTTCCCCCACGGTGTAGGCGGCGCCGAATTCCACGCAGAGCTTGCGGAACGCGCGGTCCGCCACCCCCGCCATCGGGGCCAGCGCGGCGCGGCCGCGGATTTCGACGTTTCCGATGTGCATCCTGTTTCCTCCTTTGCGGCGCGGCGCCGTGGGCGGCCGGCGGCCATATCCCGGCCGGGCGGGAGCCGCCCGCCGCCCTCCGGCGTCCCTCCTGCGCTTTGGCCGGCCCCGCGCGGGGCCTAGGGGGAGCCGGCGCCTTGTTCCGAATTTATTTATTATACCGTCCTGCGGGGGAATATGCAATCACCCGGGATGGAAATTCCGGCGAAAGCGTTGGTTTTAGGGGCAAAGGATGGTATACTATAGGAAGACAGGCCGGCGCATTTGGCGCCTGGGGCTTTCCCGGCGGGGAGCCGCGCGCCCGCGCGGGGCCGGGGGGACGGAAGAAGAACGGGGACGGGATTGCCCGGCCTTCCGCCTGCCGCCCGGCCTCCCGCAGGGAGCGGGGTATACAGCCAAAGGAGGAACCGCCCATGCGGCTTTTATTGCTTGACGGCAACAGCATCGCCAACCGCGCGTTTTACGGGATCAAGCTGCTGTCCACCAAGGACGGCCGGTACACCAACGCGCTCTTCGGCTTCCTGAACATCCTGCAGAAGCTGCGGGACGACGTGGCCCCCGACGGGATCGCGGCCGCCTTCGACCTGCACGCCCCTACCTTCCGCCACCAAAAGTACGCGGAGTACAAGGCCGGGCGCAAGGGGATGCCGGAGGAGCTGCGGGAGCAGATGCCGGTGCTCAAGGAGCTGCTCGGACTGATGGGCATCCATGTGGTGGAGAAGGAGGGGTACGAGGCGGACGACCTCCTCGGCACCCTTGCGGGCGCGGCGCAGGAGCAGGGCGCCCCCTGCTTTATCGCCACCGGGGACCGGGACGCGCTCCAGCTTGTCGGGGAAAACGTGACCGTGCTGCTGGCCGCCACCAAGATGGGCCGTCCGGAGACCACGGCCTACGACGTGCCGGCCATCCGGGAAAAGTACGGGCTGGAGCCGGCGCAGCTCATCGACCTCAAGGCCCTGATGGGGGACGCGAGCGACCACATCCCCGGCGTGCCGGGGGTGGGGGAAAAGACCGCGCTCGACCTGATGCACCGCTTCGGTTCGCTCGACGCGATCTATGCGGATCTGGATACCCTCGACATCCGGGACAGCCTGCGCGCCAAGCTGCGGGCCGGGGAGGAATCCGCCCGGCTGAGCCGCTGGCTCGGCACCATCTGCCGCCAGGCGCCGATTGAGCGGGATATGGCCAAATACGTCCTGGCGCCGGTGCAGAAGGAGCGCCTCGCGGCGCGCCTGGCCGACCTGGAGCTGTTCCGGCTGATGGAAAAATGGGGGCTGAACGCCCTGCACGCGGAGCCGGCTGCGGAGAGCGGGGACGAGGCGCCCGCCCGTGCCGTGACGGTGGAGGGGGCGGCGGCGCTGCCCGACCTTCTGGCGGATATGGAGAAAACCCGCGCCCTGGACGGCGTCGCCCGGCTGGAGGGCGGGGCCGTCGCCGGCTTTGCCGCGGCCTTTGCGGGCCGGACGGCGGACATCCCGGCCGATGCCGAGGGCTTCGGCCGCCTGCTTGACGCCTGGGAGGACCCGGCGGTGGCCAAGCGGACGCAAGACGCCAAGCCGCTCTTCTCCGCCCTGCTGAAGGCAGGCCGCTTCCCGCAGGGCATCGCGATGGATACCCTGCTGGCCGGCTACCTGCTCAACCCCCTGGCTTCGGATTATTCCCTGCCCCGCCTGGCGCAGGAGTACGCCGTCCCCGTCCCTTCTCTGGCGGATGCGCAGGGCGGCGAGCCCGTGCAGGAGGCTGTCCACGCCGCGATGCTGCCCGCCGTGGCCGACCGGCTCGCGGCAGAGGTGGAGGCGCAGGGGATGGGCCGCCTCCTGCGGGAGGTGGAGCTCCCGCTGGCCCTGGTGCTGGCCGATATGGAGAACCTCGGCTTTGCGGTGGACGGGGCCGGGATCGCGGAATTCGGCGCGCTGCTTGAAAGCCGGATCGCGGACATTGAGGGCCGGATCTACGAATCGGTGGGGTACGAATTCAACCTCAACTCCCCCAAGCAGCTGGCCAAGGCGCTGTTTGAGGACCTGGGCCTGCCCGCCAAAAAGAAGACCAAATCGGGCTATTCCACCAACGCGGAGGTGCTGGAGTCCCTGCGGGACGCCCATCCTGCGGTGGCGATGCTGCTCGATTACCGCACCCTGGCCAAGCTGAAGTCCACCTACTGCGACGGGCTGCTCAAGGTGATCGGCCCGGACGGGCGGATCCATTCCTCCTTCAACCAGACCGAGACCCGCACCGGCCGCATCTCCTCCGCCGAGCCCAACCTCCAGAACATCCCGGTGCGGCAGGAGCTGGGGCGGGAGCTGCGCCGCTTCTTCCGCGCCAAGGAGGGCTGGGTGCTCTGCGACGCGGACTATTCCCAGATCGAGCTGCGGGTGCTGGCCCATATGGCGCAGGACGAAGCGATGATCGCCGCCTTCAACGCCGGCACCGACATCCACCGGGTCACCGCCTCCCAGGTGTTCGACGTGCCGGAGGAGATGGTCACCCCCCTGATGCGCTCCCGCGCCAAGGCGGTGAATTTCGGCATCGTCTACGGCATCGGCGCGCACTCCCTGTCCAAGGACATCGGCGTGTCCTACGGGGAGGCCAAGCGGTATATCGACGCCTACCTGGCGCATTATGCCGGGGTGGCCGCGTTTATGGACCGGATGATTGCAGCGGCCAAGGAAAAGGGGTATGCCGAAACCCTCTTCGGCCGCCGCCGCCCCCTGCCCGAACTGAAATCCAGCGCCGCCGCCACCCGTTCCTTCGGGGAGCGGGTCGCCCGCAACATGCCCATCCAGGGCACCGCCGCCGACATTATCAAAATCGCGATGGTGCGCGTCCACCGGCGGCTGCGGCAGGAGGGGATGCGCGCCCGCCTGATCCTGCAGGTACACGACGAGCTGATCGTCGAAGCGCCGCAGGACGAGGCAGAGAGCGCCGCGCAGATCCTGCGCCAGGAGATGGAGGCCGCGGCGGACCTTTCGGTGAAGCTCGCGGTTGATGTGAACGTGGGCCGGACATGGTACGACGCCAAGGGCTGATGGCCCTTTTGGGGGTACTATAAAATAAGGTATATATAAAGACGCGAAGGGCCGGATACCGGCAGGCCGCCGGATCGCTAGAAATAGGGCATGCCTCATCGCGAACAAGGGAAAAGGGGAAAATCCGATGGAAATCCGTGAGCTGGAAAAAGAAGATATGCCGGCCTTGTCCGTGCTTTACCGCGCCTTCTGGGGGGAGGACTCCGACGTGGCCGCCATGAAGGGGCAGCTGGAGGCCCTGCGCGCCGAAGGCGGCGCGGTAGTGCTCGGGGCGTTTGCGCAGGGGAGGCTGCTCGGTTCGGTCACCGGCTATTTCTGCCGGGATTTGTATGGCGCCTGCCGCCCCTTCCTGCTGGTTGAGAACATGGCGGTGGCGCCGCAGTCCCGCCGGCAGGGCGTCGGCCGGGCGCTGCTCGGGGAGCTGGAGCGGCGGGCGGTCGAGGCCGGCTGCTCCCAGATGCTGCTGGTCACGGAATCCGACCGGGAGGAGGCGCACCGGTTTTACGAATCCATGGGCTTTGGCAAGGGGACCCACAGCGGCTTCAAAAAGACGCTGTGGGGGACGCATGGGCAGGACGGCGCGCAGTGACGGGACGGCGGCCCTTGGGAAGGACAGGGGCCCGGAGAAAAAGGAGGGGGATTATGCAGGAGATTTGCGAGCGCTGCGGGGCGTGGCGGCCGGACAAGATTATCGCGCCGGACGGCCGGAGCATGGCCTGCCCTGCCTGCGGCTTTGTCTCCCCGCTGCGCAGGGGCCCCCTCTTCGTCGTCACCGGCGCGAGCGGGGCGGGCAAGTCCACCGCCCTGCGCCTGCTTTACCAGGAGGAGCGGGACTACCTGGTGATGGAATCGGACATCCTGTGGGAGGACCGCTGGCAGGACCCCGAGGGGCGGTATACCGCCTATTTTAACCTTTGGCTCCGGGTGTGCAAAAACATCGGGCAGGGGGGGAGGCCGGTGGTGCTCGGCGGCTGCATGGCCCCCCACCAGCTCGAGCCGTGCGTTGAGCGCCGGTACTTTTCCGCCGTCCATTACCTCGCGCTGGTGGCCGCCCCGGAGGAACTGCGACGCCGGCTTCAAAGCCGCCCGGCCTGGCGGCGCTGCGGGGATGAGGGCACGATTGCCGCCGCCGTGCAGTATAACGCCTGGCTGCGGGAGAACGCCGGCCGCACCGACCCTCCGATGGCTCTGCTGGATACCCAGGGCCTCTCCCCGGCGCAGGCCGCGGCGTCCATTGACCGCTTTGTCCGCGCCCGCCTCACGGAGGGGTAGCCGCGGCGCCTCCCCTCCGCGAGGCCCCGCGGGGGATGCCCGGAAATTCATACATGCGGGCGGCGCCCGCCGCTTATCGAAAGGAAGATCGTGGTATGACCGTTTTGTTCCTTTGCACCGGGAACACCTGCCGCAGCCCGATGGCCGCGGCCCTGATGCGCCGCGCGCTTGACAAGCGCGGCCGGTCGGATATAATAGTGGAGAGCGCGGGGCTGGCCGCCGACGGCTCGCCCGCGAGCGCAAACGCGGTTGAGGCACTGCGGGAGTGGTCGCTTGACATCGCGGGGCATGTGTCCCGCCCCGCCACGCCGGAGCTGCTGCGCCGGGCGGACGTGATCGCGGTGATGAGCCCCGCCCACGCGATGGGGGCCCTCTCGCTGGGGGCGTCGCCCGAAAAGCTCCGGGTTCTGCAGATCCCCGACCCCTACGGCGGGGACCTGGAAACCTACCGCCGCACCCGGGACGCGCTCGAGCAGGCGGTGCAGGCGCTGGCCGAGGAGCTTTGCTCCCAGCCGCCCTCCGCGGATTGAATGGCCGCCGGGAGCTGCCTCCCGCTATACGGCCGGAAAGGAATTGCCATGGACGAACACCGATGGCGCCCCCCTGCGGGGATCGCCATTACCCCGATGCACGCCGACCATCTCGAGGCGCTGGCCGATATGGAAAGCGCCGCCTTTTCCCGCCCCTGGTCCTATGACGCGCTGGCTGAGGAGCTCCAGAACCCCCTGGCCGTGTTTTACGTCGCGGAGGATGTGGAGGCGGAAAGCGCCCAGGGGTACATCGGGATGCACCACATTTTGGACGAAGGGTATATCACCAGCCTGGTGGTCCATCCCGGCCGCCGGCGGGAGGGGATTGCCTCCGCCCTGCTGCAGGAGGCCGTCGACTACGCCGAGAGCCATCACCTGAAGCGCTTGACGCTTGAGGTGCGGGTGTCCAACGCTGGGGCGATCGCGCTGTATGAGCGCTTCGGGTTTGAGAGGGACGGGGTCCGCCCCGGCTTCTACGACTCCCCGAAAGAGGATGCGGCGATCTACTCGTTGTATTTTTAGAAGAATTATAAACGAAAAGGAAAGGGAGAGGTGCTGTATGCCGCATGTACAGGTAAAGCTCTGGCCCGGCCGCAGCGAGGAGCAGAAAAAGGCGCTGGCCGAAAAAATTGTCGCTGCCGTCAAGGAGACGATGGGCGCTACCGACGATTATATCACGGTGGGGATTGAGGATGTCCCTTCCTCCGAATGGCCTTACAAGGTATACAAGCCGGAGATCCACGACAAAATCGACAAATTGTATAAAAAGCCCGGCTACTTCTATACCGACGAGGAAATGCGGGGCTGACAGAGGCCGGAAAGGGAGGATGGGTTCCTCATACCAGCATATCCTTATGCCGATAGCGGCGAACCCAGGGACGCGGCGGGGGAGGCCCCGGCGCGCCCTTTTCGCATGGGCGGGGCGCGGCCTTTTCCCTGTGCGGCGAGGGGCGCCGCCTTCCGTGCCGGGCCGGCCGGCAGGGGGCCGGCGGCTGGGAGGCGTATCCGCGCCGCCGCGCCAGGGCTCTGCCCGGCTGCTGAAACCAACGACTGGAAAGGGGCTGTCCCTATGAAAATTCTCGCGATCGAATCCTCCTGCGACGAAACCGCCGCCGCGGTGGTGCAGGACGGACGGCGCGCGCTGTCCAACGTGGTCGCCTCCCAGGTGGAGGAGCATAAGCTGTACGGGGGCGTGGTGCCCGAGATCGCCAGCCGCCGCCACGCGGAGGCGATTTCGGGCGTGGCGCGGCAGGCGCTGGAGCAGGCGGGCACGCCCCTTTCGGCGATGGACGCGGTGGCCGTCACCTATGCGCCGGGGCTGATCGGGGCGCTGCTGGTGGGGGTGAACTTCGCCAAGGGGCTGTCCCTTTCGGCCGGCCTGCCGCTGGTCCCGGTCCACCACCTGCGCTCCCACATCGCGGCGAACTATCTCGCCCATCCGGGGCTGGAGCCGCCCTTCCTCTGCCTGGTGGTGTCGGGCGGGCACAGCCACATCGTCCGGGTGGAGGATTACACCCGCTTTACCGTCCTGGGCCACACCCGGGACGACGCGGCGGGGGAGTGCTACGACAAAGCCGCCCGCGCCATGGGGATGCCCTATCCCGGCGGCGTCCATCTCGACCGCCGCGCGGCGGCGGGCGACCCGGACGCCTACCGCCTGCCCCATCCCCGTCTTGAGAACCCGGACGGAAGCCCCTGCTACGATTTCAGCTTTTCCGGGCTCAAGACCGCGGTGATCAACCTGCTGCACAACGCGGCGCAGAAGGGGGAGGAGGTCGCTGTTGACGACCTGTGCGCCTCCTTCCAGAAAACGGCGGTGGATATGCTGGCCGGCAACACCCTGCGGGCGGCGGAGGCCGCCGGCGCCAAGACCATCGTCCTGGCCGGCGGGGTGTCCGCCAATTCCGGCCTGCGGGCCCGGATGGAGGCGGAGTGCCGCCGGCGGGGGTACAGGCTGTACGCGCCGCCCCTCCCCCTGTGCGGGGACAACGCCGCGATGGTGGGCGCCCAGGCGTATTACGAGTACCTGGCCGGGCATACGGCGGGGCTGGGCCTCAACGCCTATGCCACCATGCCGATTGAGGCCGCCGTTTATTGACGTCGCACAATTTGCAGGATTCCCCAGCCCAGGATGCATATTGAACGTTCTTCTGTTAAAGAATTATCAAAATATTCACATTTTAGATATTGCGTACCCGGCAGGGAATAGATTATAATAAAATCTGATAGCGAAAAATTTCCCGCAGAGGGTTGACCGTCCCCTTCCGGGGCCGGGATGGAAAGGAGATAGACAGTTATGACCAACAACAAGTCCATCCTTGACTGGATCAAGGAAAAGGCGGATTTGGTCCAGCCGGACAGCATTGTCTGGATCGACGGGTCGGAGGCGCAGCTTGACGCGCTGCGCGAGGAGGCCTGCAAGACCGGCGAGATGATCAAGCTCAACGAGGAGAAGCTGCCGGGCTGCTACTACCACCGCACGGCGGTCAACGACGTGGCCCGTGTGGAGGACCGCACCCTGATCTGCTCCCGCAAGGAAGAGGATGCCGGCCCCACCAACCACTGGATGGATCCCGAAAAAGCGTATAAGATGCTGTACGACATCGCCCGCGGCAGCTACCGCGGCCGCACGATGTACGTCATCCCCTATTCCATGGGCCCGGTCGGCTCCCCCTTCTCCAAGGCGGGCATTGAGCTGACCGACTCGATCTACGTTGTCCTCAACATGAGCATCATGACCCGCGTGGGCCAGAAGGTGCTCGACGTCCTGGGCGACAGCAACGACTGGGTGCGCGGCCTGCACTGCAAGTGCGACGTCGATCCCGAGAAGCGCTGGATCTGCCAGTTCCCGGAGGACAACACCATCATCTCCGTCAACTCCGCCTACGGCGGCAACGTGCTGCTGGGCAAGAAGTGCTTTGCGCTGCGCATCGCCTCCTACCAGGGCAAGAACGAGGGCTGGCAGGCCGAGCACATGCTCATCCTGGGCGTGGAAAACCCGCAGGGCGAGGTCAAATACATCTGCGCCGCCTTCCCGTCCGCCTGCGGCAAGACCAACCTCGCGATGCTCATCCCGCCGGAGGGCTACCGCAAGAAGGGCTACAAGGTCTGGTGCGTGGGCGACGACATCGCCTGGATCCGCAAGGGCGAGGACGGCCGGCTGTACGCCATCAACCCGGAGAACGGCTTCTTCGGCGTGGCGCCCGGCACCAATATGAAGTCCAACCCCAACGCGCTGATCTCCACCCAGAAGGGCACCATCTTCACCAACGTCGCCCGCAACCTTGACGACAACACCGTCTGGTGGGAGGGCCTGGACAAGAACCCGCCCGTCAACGCCGAGGAGTGGACCGGCAACAAGGTCAACGGCCCGGAATACGTCGCCGAAGGCAAGAAGCTGGCCCATCCCAACAGCCGCTTTACCGCGCCGGCCGTCAACTGCCCCTGCCTGAGCAAGGAATTTGAGAACCCGCAGGGCGTGCCGATCTCCGCGTTCGTGTTCGGCGGCCGCCGCGCCAAGCTGGCCCCGCTGTGCTACCAGTCCCGCGACTGGAACAACGGCGTGTTCGTCGGCTCGATCATGGCTTCCGAAACCACCGCCGCCGCCGCGGGCGCCGTGGGCGTTGTCCGCCGCGACCCGATGGCGATGCTGCCCTTCTGCGGCTACAACATGGGCGACTACTGGCAGCACTGGATCGATATCGGCGCGGGCCTCGACCCCGACAAGGCGCCGAAGATCTTCAACGTCAACTGGTTCCGCAAGGACGACGAGGGCAACTTCCTGTGGCCGGGCTTCGGCGACAACCTCCGCGTGCTCGAGTGGATCCTCAAGCGCTGCGACGGCGAGGTCGACGCGCAGGAGACCGCTATCGGCTACGTCCCCTATGCCAAGGACATCAACATTGAGGGCCTTGAGGGCGAAGTCTCCGAGGAGTCCCTGGAGAAGATCCTTGACGTGGACAAGGACCTCTGGGCGCAGGAGGCCGAAGGCATCGCCGAGTTCTACAAGAAGTTCGGCGACAAGCTGCCTAAGGAGCTGGAGCATCAGCTCGCGATCCTGAAGGAGAACCTCAGCAAATAAGACGCCCCTGGGGCGTGAAAAATCCCCCGTGCTGCGGCACGGGGGATTTTTTTGCGTGTTCGGTTTTGGCCGGGAAGCCGGTTCCGGGCTGTCCGGCGCTACGCCTCCTCCCGCATGGCCTCGGCGGCCGCCAGCAGGATGCGCAGGTCGCGCTCGGGCAGGGCGGCCGCCAGGCGGCGGAGCTTGGCGCGTCCCTCCTGCCCGCCGGCCTTCTCCGGGAACAGGAGCGCATCCAGCGACAGGTTGAGGATGACCGCCATATGCAGGAGGACTTCTACGGAGCCGCACGGCAGGGCCGGACGGTATGACGGGCCGCCCCGTACGGCCTCCGCCGCGGCAGGGGGCGCTTGACAATTCCGCGGCGAGAGGCTATAGTGGAGGACGCAGCCGTCCCCGGGCGGCTGCCGGTCAGTTCGCAACCATCCTGACCGGACAGGGCGCCTTTCGCAGCGGCCCGGCCTGCGCCGGCCCCGCGATGCCAAGCCCTGTCAGAATAAAACTAGGGAAGGACGATCCACATGAACCAAAACCAAAGCAAAGCGCTCCGCCGCCTGGCGGAGGGAGGGCTGATCGCCGCGATGTACGCGGCCCTGACCCTCGCCATCCCGGCGGCCTCCTTCGGCATGGGCCAGTTCCGCGTGTCGGAGATGCTGACCATCCTGCCGGTCTTTACCCCGGCGGCAATCCCCGGCCTGGCAGTCGGGTGCGTGGTGTCCAACATCGTCGGCCTGGCGATGGGGGCCAACGTCGCCGGCGCATGGGACATCCTCTTCGGCCCGCTGGCCACCCTGGCCGCCGCCGTGCTGACCTATGCGATGCGGAATATCCGCTTCAAGGGGCTGCCCATCCTTTCCACCCTCCCGCCGGTACTGCTGAACGCCGTCGTGGTGGGGCTGGAGCTGACCGTCGCCCTCTTCGGCTTCTCCTGGCCGGTGTACGGGCTGTGTATGCTCCAGGTAGGCCTGGGGCAGCTGGCGGCCTGCACCGTCTGCGGGCTGCTGCTGTATGCGGCCCTCAGCCGCTCCGGCGCGGCCAAGGCGGTGTTCCGCTGCTGAGCGAGGACGCGGCAAAGGACGGGCGTTTGGCATCTTTGGCCGCGGGGGGGCTTTCCCTCCGCGGCTTTTCATGGGTTTCCGCGCCGGCGCAGGCTGTGTCGGGGGAGGGCGTCTTGGCGGCGGGTGCTGGCTCAGGGCCCGGCCCCCGAAGGCGGCTTAGGATGGCGGGCATTCGCAAAATAGCCAATAGCAGGCGGCGAAAAGCCGGAAAATCCGGCTTTTCGCCTTTTTTTGCTTTTTCAGGAAAAACGGGGGAAAAACTTGAAAAAGCCCTTGCATTCCGCGCCGTTTTATAGTAATATAATTAGGCTTGGCTGCAAGAGGACGGGCGTATTGCGCCTGTTTTCCGGCTGAGCGGGACTGCACGATATGCGATGACGCGGGAGGTTGCAGCTTTTACGCTGGTTATTTCCGCTGAGTATGTCCGATTTTAAACCGGGCGACAAGGAATACTGAAAGCGCTTGCGCGCGGCTGTTTCCTTTGCGGGGGCGGCCTGCGGCGGCTCCGAGGGTTGTGGGGCTGCCGCTGCGTGTGCTGTCAGGGCGCTGGATTCGTACCGGGAAAAGAGCTTCGCGCGTTTCCGGTTTTTTTACCGCCGGCCGCGAAACACCCGGCGGTGTGTACAGATTCAGCGTCGCCCGCCAACTCAAATTTTTAAGGAGGCGTTTTTCAGTGGCAGTCAAAGAAAAAATCCGCATTCGCATTAAGGGGTACGATCACCAGCTGGTTGATCAGTCCGCGGAAAAGATCGTAGAGACCGCGCGCCGCACGGGCGCCCGCGTTTCGGGTCCGGTTCCGCTGCCCACCGAGAAGGAAGTCGTCACCATCCTGCGCGCCGTCCACAAGTACAAGGACTCCCGCGAGCAGTTTGAGATGCGCACCCACAAGCGCCTGATCGACATCCTCCGCCCGTCAAACAAGACCGTTGAGGCCCTGATGGGCCTTGAACTCCCCGCCGGCGTGGAAATCGAAATCAAGCTGTAAGGCGCCTGCCGCCGCCCGTTCACGGAATAACCCGCCGTGCAAGGCGGCGCCCGGCGAACCCGGCTTGCGGCAAACCGGATTCCGGTTTGCGATTCCCTCGGCGAGGTCATGTTGGCCAACGCGGCACGGCGCCGCAGGCCGCCTTTCCCGGCTTCCAGACCGGACGGCGGCAGGCGGTCCCGGCGCAGCCGGTCAACCAATAACCAAGGAGGTATAGACAATGCAAAAAGGCATCATCGGCAAGAAGGTCGGCATGACGCAGATCTTCGACGAAAAGGGCAACGTCGTCCCTGTGACCGTCATTGAAGCCGGCCCCTGCGCGGTCGTGCAGAAGAAGACGGTGGAAAACGACGGCTACGCCGCCGTCCAGATGGGCTTCGGCGACGTGTCCCTCAAGAAGGTTACCAAGCCCCTGAAGGGCCATTTCGACAAGGCGGATGTCGCCCCCAAGAAAACCCTGCGCGAATTCCGCTTTGACGACTGCGACGCGTTCAATGTAGGCGACATCGTCAAGGCCGACACCTTCGCTGCCGGCGACCGCGTGGACGTGGTCGGCACCAGCAAGGGTAAAGGCTACGCCGGCGCGATCAAGCGCTGGAACTTCCAGCGGCTGAAGGAAACCCACGGTTCCGGCCCGGTCGCCCGCCATGCGGGCTCCCTGGGCGCCTGCTCCTCCCCGTCCCGCGTGTTCAAGGGCACCAAAGGGGCTGGCCACCTGGGCGCGGAGCGCGTCACCGTCCAGAACCTCAGCGTCGTCAAGGTGGACGCGGAGAACAACCTGATTGCGGTCAAGGGCGCCGTCCCCGGCCCCCGCGGCAGCGTTGTGGTTCTCTCCGAGACCGTCAAGAAGGCGTAAGGCAAGCGTTAGGGAAGGAGGAAATCAGAATGCCTACAGTATCCGTTTTTGATATGACCGGCAAGCAGACCGGGAGCATGGAGCTTTCCGACGCGATCTTCGGCATCGAGCCCAACAAGACCGTTCTGCACAGCGCCGTTGTGAATTACCTGGCCAACCAGCGCCAGGGCACCCAATCCACGCTGACCCGCGCCGAAGTGAGCGGCGGCGGCAAGAAGCCGTGGCGTCAGAAGGGCACCGGTCACGCCCGTCAGGGCTCGACCCGCGCGCCCCAGTGGACCCACGGCGGCATCGCCCTGGGCCCCAAGCCCCGCAGCTATTCCTATACGCTGCCCAAGAAGGTCCGCCGTCTGGCGATGAAGTCGGCGTTTTCCGCGAAGGTGGCTTCCGGCGATATGATCGTGCTTGAGGCCCTGACCCTCGACGGCTTTAAGACCAAGACCGTCGCGGCGATGCTCAGCGCGCTGGGCGCCGACCGCAAGGCCATCCTGGTTCTGCCGGAGAAGGACGAGGTCGCCGTCAAGTCGGCCCGCAACATCCCCGGCGTCAAGACCGCCCTGGTCAACACCCTCAACGTCTACGATATCCTAAACGCCGATAAGTTCATCGTCGTCAAGGATGCCGTTGCCAAACTCGAGGAGGTGTACAAATAATGGAAGCTCGGGACATTATCCTGGCCCCTGTCGTCACCGAAAAGTCGGTGGCCGCTCTTGCGGAGAAAAAGTACACCTTTAAGGTGGCGAAGGAAGCCAATAAAATCGAGATCGCCCGCGCGGTGGCCGAAATCTTCGGCGTCAAGGTCGCCAAGGTCAACACCATCAGCATGAAGGGGCGCAAACGCCGTCAGGGCCGTTACGAAGGGTATACCCCGTCCTGGAAAAAGGCGGTCGTCACCCTGACCCCTGACTCGAAGACCATCGAGTTCTTTGACGGCCTGTTCTAAGCTGAGAGGACAGGGCCGCCGAACCCGACGGGTCGTTTGGATCCGGGCAACGTATGGGGCGTTGGCGACGCCCCGCAAAGCCAAGATTTAGGAGAGTGAGTCGAACAATGGCGATTAAATTTTATAAACCGACCACCCCCGGGCGCCGCAACATGTCGGTCACCGATTACAGCGAGCTGTCCAAGGGCGGTCCGGAAAAAAGCCTGCTGGCCCCGCTGAATAAGAACGCCGGCCGCAACAGCTACGGCCGCATCACCGTCCGCCACCGCGGCGGCGGGCACCGCCGCAAGTACCGCATCATCGACTTCAAGCGCAACAAGGTCGACATGCCGGCGACGGTGCTGTCCCTGGAGTACGACCCCAACCGCAGCGCCCACATCGCGCTGGTGCAGTATGAGGACGGCGAGAAGCGCTACATCGTGGCGCCCCAGGGCCTCAAGGTGGGGGATACCGTAGTCTCCGGCGCGGGCGCCGACATCAAGCCGGGCAACGCCCTGCCGCTGTCTGCGATCCCGACCGGTACCTTTATCCACAATGTGGAGCTCTATCCGGGCAAGGGCGCGCAGCTGGCCCGCAGCGCCGGCGTGATGGCCCAGCTGATGGGCAAGGAAAGCAACATGGCGCTGGTCCGCCTGCCCTCCGGCGAGATGCGGTATGTGCCGCTGAACTGCATGGCCACCGTCGGCCAGGTCGGCAATGTGGACCATGAGAATGTCAAGATCGGCAAGGCCGGCCGCAAGCGCCACATGGGCTGGCGCCCGACGGTGCGCGGTTCGGTTATGAACCCCTGCGACCACCCGCACGGCGGCGGCGAGGGCAAATCCCCGATCGGCCGTCCGGGCCCGGTTACCCCGTGGGGCAAGCCCGCGCTGGGGTATAAGACCCGTAAGCACCACAACCGTTCGGACAAGTTCATTGTCAAGCGCCGCAACAGCAAGTAAGCGAAAGGAGATTCATTATTTATGAGCAGAAGCGTAAAGAAGGGTCCTTTCGTACAGCCCGTGCTGTTGAAAAGGATTCAGGAGATGAACAAGACCGGTGAGAAGCGCATCCTGAAGACCTGGAGCCGCGCGTCCACCATTTTCCCGGATTTCGTGGGCCACACCATCGCCGTCCACGACGGCCGCAAGCATGTGCCGGTGTACATCACCGAGGACATGGTCGGGCATAAGCTCGGCGAGTTTGCCCCCACGCGGACCTTCCGGGGCCACGCCGGTTCCAAAACGTCCAACAACCGTTAAGCGGCGGAAAGGAGAGAAACGTCATGGAAGCAAGGGCAATGGTAAAGTACGCCCGTATTTCCCCCCGCAAAGTGCAGATCGTTCTCGACCTCATCCGCAACAAGCCGGTTGACGTCGCCCTCGCGACTGTACGCAACACCCCCAAGGCCGCCTGCGAGTATCTTGAGAAGCTGCTCAAATCGGCGGCGGCCAACGCAGAGAATAAGAACATGGATGTCAGCGGCCTCTATGTTTCCGAATGCTTCGTCTGCCCCGGCCCCATCCTCAAGAGAATCCGTCCGAGAGCCCAGGGTCGCGCCTACCGCATCAATAAGAGAACCAGCCATATCACCCTTGTGCTCAAGGAAAAAGAGTAATGGAGGAGGTAAATTATGGGACAGAAGATTAATCCCCACGGCCTTCGCGTCGGCGTGATCAAGGACTGGGATTCCCGCTGGTTTGTTAAGGACAGCGAATTCGGCGACACCATCGTGTCCGACTACAACCTTCGCAAATTCCTCAAGAAGACCCTGTACGCCGCCGGCGTGCCGAAAATTGAAATCGAACGCGACGCGTCCCGCGTGCGCGTGAATATCCACTGCGCCAAGCCTGGCATCGTCATCGGCAAGGGCGGCGCGGAAATCGAGAAGCTGCGCAAGCAGTGCGAGAAGATGCTGGGCAAGCCCACCCTGATCAACATCGTAGAGGTGCGCAGCCCCGACGTCAACGCCCAGCTGGTGGCGGAGAACATCGCCGCCCAGCTTGAGAAGCGCACGTCCTTCCGCCGCGCGATGAAGCAGTGCATCGGCCGCGCGATGAAGCTCGGCGCCAAGGGCATTAAGACCCAGGTGTCCGGCCGCCTGAACGGCGCGGAAATCGCCCGTACCGAGCAGTACCATGAAGGCACCATCCCGCTGCAGACCCTGCGCGCCGACATCGACTACGGCTTTGCCGAGGCGAGCACCACCTACGGCCGCATCGGCGTGAAGGTGTGGATCTACCGCGGCGAGGTCCTCGGCGCTGCTGCCAAGCCCCGTCGGGAAGGAGGCAACAAGTAATGCTGTTACCGAAGAGAGTGAAATACCGCCGCGTCCATCGCGGGCGCCTGACCGGTAAAGCGACCCGCGGCAACAAGGTCAACTACGGCGAATACGGCCTGCAGGCCTTGGAGCCCGCGTGGATCTCCTCCAACCAGATTGAAGCCGCCCGTGTCGCCATGACCCGTTATATCAAGCGCGGCGGCCAGGTGTGGATCAAGATTTTCCCCGACAAGCCCATTACCGAGAAGCCGGCCGAGACCCGCATGGGTTCCGGTAAAGGCTCGCCGGAGTACTGGGTGGCCGTGGTCAAGCCCGGCCGCGTGATGTTTGAGATCAGCGGCGTTTCCGAGGAAATCGCCCGCGAAGCGTTGAGACTTGCAGCGAACAAGCTGCCCATCAAGTGCAAATTCGTCAAGAAGGCCGATCAGGATGCGGCCGGTTCGGAAGAAACGGGTGGTGAGCAGGCATGAAGAGCACAGAAATCGAAAAAATCCGCGAACTGAACGATACAGAGCTCCAGAACAGGCTCAAGGACCTCAAGCAGGAGCTGTTCAACCTGCGTTTCCAACACGCGATCAATCAGCTCGATAACCCGATGCGCCTGAAAGCCGTCAAGAAGGAGATCGCGATCATCAAGACGATTGTCCGCGAGAACGAGATCAAGAGCGGCGCGCAGGCGTAACGGAAGGAGGAGTGAAACGTGAGCGATCGGAACCTGAGAAAGACCAGAACCGGCACCGTTGTCAGCGACAAGATGGATAAGACCGTCGTGGTCGCGATTGAGGACAATGTCCGCCATCCGCTGTATAAAAAGATTGTCAAGCGTACGGTGAAGCTGAAGGCGCATGATGAGAATAACGAGTGCAAGGCGGGCGACCGCGTGCTCGTCATGGAGACCCGCCCCCTGTCCAAGGACAAGAGATGGCGCGTAGCCAACATCATTGAGAAGGCCAAGTAAGTCGGCTTTACTGAAAGGAGGAACAACCTGTGATTCAACAGCAGACCTACCTCAAGGTTGCCGACAACACCGGCGCGAAGGAACTCATGTGCATCCGCGTCCTGGGTGGCTCCGGCAGAAGGTATGCGAATATCGGCGACGTGGTGGTTGCTTCCGTTAAGAAAGCAGCACCCGGCGGCGTTGTAAAAAAAGGCGATGTCGTCAAGGCCGTCGTGGTCCGTTCGGCTAAGGGCGTGCGCCGCGAGGACGGCACCTACATCCGCTTTGACGAGAATGCGGCCGTCATTATCCGTGATGACAAGAACCCGAGGGGCACCCGTATTTTTGGCCCGGTGGCGAGAGAGCTCCGTGAAAAGGATTATCTCAAAATCCTGAGCCTTGCCCCCGAAGTGCTTTGATGGGAGGCGCCAAAATGAGTAAGATGCATGTCAAAAAGGACGATACCGTCCTGATTATCAGCGGTGACGACCGCGGCAAAAAGGGCAAGGTGCTGGAAGTCAGCCCCAAGGAAGGCAAGGTCATCGTCGAAGGGCGCAACATGGTCAAAAAGCATGTCAAGCCCCGCAAGATGGGCGATCCCGGCGGGATTGTGGAATCGGCCGGCGCGATGTATGCCTCCAAGGTCATGGTTATCTGCCCCCATTGCAACAAGCCGGCGCGGGTCGGCCATAAAAAGTTCGCCGACGGCACGAAGTCCCGTATCTGCAAGCGCTGCGGCGAAGCGCTGTAAGGAGGTTAGAGCAAATGGCCAGACTGATGGACTACTATAAAAAGGACGTCGCCCCCGCGCTCATGAAGAAGTTCAACTATAAGAGCGTGATGCAGATCCCGAAGCTGGACAAGATCGTGATCAACGTCGGCTGCGGTGAAGCGCGCGACAACGCCAAGGTTATTGACGCCATCATGGCGGACCTTGCCGCGATCACCGGCCAGCGCCCGGTCGTCTGCAAAGCCAAGAAATCCGTCGCGAACTTTAAGCTGCGCGAAGGTATGAACATCGGCGCCAAGGTGACCCTGCGCGGCGAGCGCATGTATGAGTTCCTGGACCGCCTGTTCAATATCGCCCTCCCCCGTGTGCGCGACTTCCGCGGGATCAACGCGAATTCCTTTGACGGGCGCGGCAACTACAACATGGGCCTGAAGGAACAGCTCATCTTCCCGGAAATCGACTACGACAAGATTGATAAGGTGCGCGGCATGGACATCTGCTTTGTCACCACCGCCAATACCGACGAGGAAGCCCGCGAGCTGCTCAGCCTGATGGGCGCTCCGTTCGCGAAATAAGGAGGGGGAAACACCGTGGCAAAAACGAGTATGAAGCTCAAGCAGCAGAGGAAGCCGAAGTATTCCACCCAGGCTTACAACCGCTGCAAAATCTGCGGCCGTCCCCACGCCTATCTGCGCAAATACGGCATCTGCCGTATCTGCTTCAGAGAGCTGGCTTACAAGGGCCAGATCCCCGGCGTGCGGAAGGCCAGCTGGTAAAGCAATAGCTTAAAGGAGGTTGACGGAATGCAGATCACCGATACTATCGCGGATATGCTCACGAGAATCCGCAACGCGAATTCGGCCAAGCACGATTCGGTGGATATCCCCGCTTCCAACATGAAGAAGGCTATTGCCCAGATTCTTGTTGACGAGGGATATGTAAAGAGCTACAACGTAATTGAGGATGACAAGCAGGGCACCATCCGCATCGTCCTGAAGTACCAGGGCCCCTCAAAGGCCCCGGTCCTCATGGGCCTGCGCCGCGTTTCCAAGCCCGGCCTGCGCATCTATTCAAGCAGCGAGGACATGCCGAAGGTCATGAAGGGCATCGGCACCGCCATTGTTTCCACCTCTAAGGGCGTCATGACCGACAAGCAGGCGCGCAAAGAGCATGTGGGCGGCGAAGTCCTGGCTTTTGTATGGTAAGGGGGGCGGAAAGATATGTCTAGAATTGGACGCAAACCGATCGCCATCCCCGCCGGCGTTGACGTCAAGGTGGAAGACGGCGTCGTGACGGTCAAAGGCGCGAAGGGGACCCTGACCCAGAAGGTCCACCCCAACATGACCGTGACCGTTGAGGACGGCATGGTCCATGTGACCCGCCCGGATGACGAAAAGCAGAACCGCGCGCTGCACGGCCTGACCCGCACCCTCATCGCCAATATGGTGGAGGGCGTGACCAACGGCTTCAAGAAGGAGCTGGACGTCAACGGCGTCGGCTACCGTGTGCAGAAGCAGGGCAAGGACCTCATCATGAACCTGGGCTTCAGCCACACCGTGGTGGTCAGCGAGATCCCGGGCATCACGATTGAGGCGCCGGGCCCCAACAAGATCATCATTTCCGGCCCCGACAAGCAGCTGGTCGGCCAGTTCGCGGCGGAAGTCCGCGAGAAGCGCCCGCCGGAGCCGTATAAGGGCAAGGGCATCAAGTACACCGATGAAGTCATCCGCCGCAAGGAAGGCAAGACCGGCGGTAAGGGCAAGAAGTAAGGAGAGTGAAAACCCATGGTGAGCAAGTCTGACAGCAACAAAGCCCGTCTGCGCCGGCATACCCGTGTGCGCGGCAAGGTCAGCGGCACCGCGGAACGTCCGCGCCTCAACGTGTATCGCTCCCTCAACCACATCTATGCCCAGATTATTGATGACGTCAAGGGAGTTACGCTCGTCGCTGCGTCGAGCGTCGAAAAGGATTTCGGCATGACCGGCGGGAACAAGGAAGCCGCGAAAAAGGTCGGCGAAATGATCGCCAAGCGCGCCGCTGAAAAGGGGATCACCGACGTGGTCTTCGACCGCGGCGGCTACATCTACCACGGCCGCGTCAAGGAGCTGGCCGAAGGCGCCCGCGAGGGCGGCCTCAAGTTCTAAGGAAAGGGAGGAAACAGACTTTGGCCAGAATTGACGCATCGACTATGGAACTCAAGGAGCGCATTGTCGCTATCAACCGCGTCAGCAAGACGGTGAAGGGCGGCCGGATCTTCAAATTCGCCGCGCTGGTCGTCGTGGGCGACGGCAATGGGCTGGTGGGCTTCGGCCTCGGAAAGGCCGGCGAAGTGCCGGACGCGATCCGCAAGGGCATTGAAGACGCCAAAAAGAACCTGATCCGGATCTCTCTGAAGGGGACCACGATCCCGCATGAGGTTATCGGCAAATTCGGGGCCGGCCGCGTGCTGCTCAAGCCCGCCGCCCCCGGTACCGGCGTTATCGCCGGCGGCGCCGTGCGCGCCGTCGTGGAGGCGGCCGGCATCAAGGATATCCGCACCAAGGCGCTGCGCTCCAACAACCCCAACAACGTGGTCAACGCCACGATGAACGGGCTGGCTCAGCTGCGCACGGCGGAGCAGGCCGCGGCGATCCGCGGCAAGACCGCCAAGGAGATCCTGGGCTGAACGGGCTGGAGGCTCCGCCCGCCGGGCAGGGCCTGACCGAGACGAGACGAAAGGAATGGTCGTAACTATGGCAAAGAAGGCGAAAACAGGCGCCTTGCAGATCACGCTTGTCAAGAGCCTGATCGGCAGCAAAAAAGACCAGATCGCCACCGCCGAGTCTCTGGGCCTGCGGAAGATCGGCGACTGCACCAGCCAGCCGGACAACGCCGCTACTCAGGGCAAGGTGGCCAAGATTATCCACCTCATAAAGGTAACCGAAGCGTAAGCAATCGAGCAAGGAGGTGCGAACATTATGAAGCTGCATGAGCTTTCTCCGGCCCCGGGTTCCACCCGGGAACCGAAAAGAATCGGCCGTGGACATGGTTCCGGCCAGGGCAAAACCGCCGGTAAGGGCCACAAGGGCCAAAAGGCGCGCGCCGGCCGCGGGATCCGCCCGGGGTTTGAAGGCGGCCAGATGCCTTTGCAGAGACGCGTACCGAAGAGAGGGTTTACCAATATTTTCGCTACGCGGTATGCCACGGTCAACGTGGGCTCCCTCAACGCGTTTGAGGACGGCGCCGTAGTAGACGTCGACGCGCTGAAGGGCGCCGGCCTGGTGAAAAACACCTACGACGGGATTAAAATCCTCGGCAACGGGGATGTACAAAAGAAGCTGACTATCAAAGCCGCGGCTTTCTCTGAAGCGGCCAAAGCCAAAATCGAGGCCGCAGGCGGGAAAGCAGAGGTGATCTGAGGTGTTTCAGGTTCTACGGAATGCATGGAAGATTACCGACCTGCGCCATAAAATTCTGTATACCCTGTTTATCATCCTGATTTTCCGCATCGGTTCCGCCATTACGGTCCCCTTTGTGGATCCCCAGGTACTGCGTGAGGCGACCGCTTCAACGACGGGGACGATGATGGATTATCTCACCCTGCTGTCCGGCGGCGGCTTTTCCAACGCGAGTATTTTCGCGCTGTCGATTACGCCGTACATCAACGCCAGCATCATCATCCAGCTGCTTACGGTCGCCATCCCCCCGCTGGAGCGGATGGCCAAGGACGGCGAGGCCGGCCGTAAAAAGCTGGGGCAGATCACCCGCTACACCACCGTCGGCCTCGGCCTGCTGCTCGGCGTTGCGTATTACTTCATGGTAAAGAACGCGTACGGCGCGCTGGTCAGTGAAGCCAGAAGCGGCTTCGGCCTCTGGTTCGGCGCGATTGTCATCGTCCTGTGCTTTACTGCCGGCTCGGCGCTGATGATGTGGCTGGGCGAGCAGATCAACGAAAAGGGGATCGGCAACGGGATTTCCATCCTGCTGTTCGCGGGCATTATCTCCCGCATCCCCTCCGGCGCCGCGATGCTGTGGCAGTATTTCTATGAGGCGGGCATCAAGAACATCAATGCCGGCGGGATGAAGTATGTCGTCCTGGTGCCGGTCATCCTGATCCTCTTCCTGCTGATGATCGCCTTCATCGTGTTTATCACTAACGCGGAGCGCCGCATCCCGGTCCAATACGCGAAGCGCGTGGTCGGCCGGAAAATGTACGGCGGGCAGAATACGTACATCCCGATTAAGGTCAATATGTCCGGCGTCATGCCGATCATCCTGGCCTCCGCGATTGTATCCCTGCCCGGCACGATCGCCAGCTTCTTCCCGAATAACGGCTTTTGGAAGGCGGTCACCAACATCTTTAACTATTCGTCTATCCTTTACGCCGTAATCTATTTTGTACTGATTATCGCCTTTGCGTTCTTCTACGTGACGATTCAGTATAATCCGCTGGAGATGTCCAATAATCTCCGCAAGAATTCCGGGGCGATCCCCGGATACCGCCCCGGCAAGCCGACAGTCGATTTCATCAAGCGCGTGCTGAATAAGGTTACGCTGATCGGGGCGCTGTGCCTCGGCGTAATCGCGATCTTCCCGATCATCTTCGGCGCGGCCAGCGGTATGCGGGGCCTTGCGCTCGGCGGTACTTCGATCATGATCGTGGTCGGCGTGGCGCTTGAGACGACCCAGCAGATGGAAAGCCAGATGATGATGCGGCACTACAAGGGCTTCCTTGAGTAAAGCGGGTATTGCGACGCCGTTTCGTTTACATTCGCAGCAAAAGGCCCACTCGGGATTCCGATACGCCTTGCAGGGCCCATCCCCCGTACAGCCGGGGGATGGGCTGAGGCGGGCCTTGCGCACGCAGCAGCGAGAAAGGAATGGTTTGTAGATGAAGCTTATACTGCTCGGAGCCCCCGGCGCCGGAAAAGGCACCCAGGCGGAAATTATCAGCGAAACCCTGAAGATCCCCACCATTTCCACGGGTAACATTATCCGTGAAGCGCTGAAAAGCGGCACGGAGATGGGCAAGAAAGCCAAGGAGTACACCGAATCCGGCCGGCTGGTCCCCGATGACATCGTCATCGGCATCATCAAGGACCGCCTGGCGCAGCCCGATTGCGAGGGCGGGTTCATCCTTGACGGCTTCCCCCGCACCATCCCGCAGGCCGAGGCTCTTGACCGGATGGGTATTGACATTGACCGCGTCATTGACATTGAAGTGGCCGATGAGACGATCACCCGCCGCGTATCGGGACGCCGTGTCTGCCCCTCTTGCGGCGCCTCCTATCATGTGGACTACAAACGGCCCACGGTGGAGGATATCTGCGACAAGTGCGGCGACACCCTTGTTCAGCGCAAGGATGACCAGCCCGAAACCGTGCGCGAACGCCTGCACGTCTATCATGAGCAGACCGAGCCGCTGAAGTCCTTTTACGCGGCCAAGAACAAGCTTTACGTTGTGGAAGGCCAAGAGGAAGTGGCGGATACCACCCGCCTGACGCTGGCCGCTCTTGAGGCGTAAGCATGATAGCGATTAAGAACAAGCGGGAGCTGCAGGCGATGAAGGAAGCCTGCGTGATCTCCGCCAGGGCGTTGAAATTGGCGGGAGAAGCCGTCCAGCCCGGCGTGACCACGGCCGAAATCGACCGGGAGGTACGCCGGTACATTGAAAGCCAGGGCGCGAAGCCCAGCTTTTTGGGCTACGGCGGGTTCCCGGCCAGCGCATGCATTTCGGTCAACAACGTGGTCATCCACGGCATACCCGATAAACGCGTCATCAAAGCGGGCGATATCGTCAGCGTGGATGTCGGCGCGTTTTTAAACGGTTTCCACGGCGATAACGCCGCCACCTTCGCCGCCGGGGAGGTTTCCCCTGAGGCGCAGGCCCTGATGGACGCCACCCGCGAGAGCCTCTACGAGGGCATCCGGGCGGCTAAGGCGGGCAACCGGATCGGCGATATCGGTGCAGCCGTGCAGCGGTATGTCGAGGTGCGCGGTTACTCGGTTGTACGGCAGTTTGTCGGCCACGGAGTAGGCGCGAACCTGCACGAAGACCCCAGCGTACCCAATTTCGGTACACCCGGACGAGGCCCCCGGCTCCTGCCGGGGATGACCATTGCCATTGAACCCATGATCAATGCCGGCGTCAGCGATGTGAAGATCCTGAAAGACGGCTGGACTACCGTGACGGCGGACGGGAAATTGTCCGCCCACTTTGAGCATTCCGTTGCCATCACCCCCGACGGCCCCGTCATTTTGACGCTGCCCTAAAGGACGGTGGAGGGATTGCTGCACCGAGGCCAGGTTGTCCTCTCGTCGGCCGGACGGGACCAGGGAGGGCGGATGGCGGTGCTGGGGGCTGCCCCGGACGGCGGGATCCTGATCGCCGACGGCCGGCGGAGGCCGCTCCAGCACCCCAAGCGGAAAAACCCGCGCCATCTGACGCCGACCGGTTTTACGGTCAGCGAGGCTTCAATGGCGACCAACCGTGAATTGCGCCGTGCGCTCGCCGCTTTGGAGGAGGCGCCGGACCCATCACAAGAGGGAGGTTAACCTATGTCGAAAGCGGACGTTATCGAATTGGAAGGCACCGTCGTTGAGGCTTTGCCGAACGCCACGTTCCAGGTGAAGCTCGCGAACGGCCATGTCATTTTGGCCCACATTTCCGGCAAGCTGCGGATGAATTTCATCCGGATCCTGCCCGGCGACAAGGTGACGGTGGAAATGTCCCCGTACGACCTGACCAAAGGCCGGATCACCTGGCGGACAAAGTAATCCGTCCGCCGCTGCCGGCCATCCGATTGGATGTATCTGAGTACCGGGACCGCCGCGTCCCGGCAGAATGGAGGTTTCCTCATGAAAGTAAGACCTTCTGTCAAGAAAATCTGCGAGAAATGCAAGATCATCAAGCGCAAGGGCCGCGTGATGGTCATCTGCGAGAACCCGAAGCATAAACAGCGTCAGGGTTAAAGACCGACGTGCCCGCCCGGCATTCTCCCGCGCGGGGACCATGTCTCATTCAGTGCGCCGTACAGCGCGGCGCAACCGAAAGGAAGGATAATTTATGGCGCGTATTGCTGGTGTTGACCTGCCCAGAGACAAACGCATTGAGATCGGCCTGACCTACATCTTCGGGATCGGCCGCAAATCGTCCAACGACATCCTCGCGGCGACCGGCGTAAACCCCGACACCCGGGTGCGGGACCTGACCGAGGACGACGTTTCCAAGCTCAGAGAGTATATTGACCACAACTATACCGTGGAAGGCGACCTCCGCCGCGACGTCGCGTTCGACATCAAGCGGCTGATTGAAATCGGCAGCTACCGCGGCCTTCGCCACCGCAAGGGCCTTCCGGTCCGGGGCCAGCGCTCCAAGACCAACGCCCGCACCCGCAAGGGTCCCAAGAAGACCATTGCCAACAAGAAGAAATAACGAGGAGGTAGAAGAATGGCTGCTGCTAAGACTGCCGCGCGCAAGGGCGCGACCCGCCGCCGCAAGGAACGCAAGAACATCGAACGCGGCGCGGCGCACATCCAGTCCACATTTAACAATACCATCGTTACCATTACCGACACGCAGGGCAATGCTCTTTCCTGGGCGAGTGCCGGTGAGCTGGGCTTCCGCGGCTCGCGGAAATCGACCCCGTTTGCGGCGCAGACCGCGGCGGAGACCGCTGCCCGCGCGGCGATGGAACACGGCCTGAAGACCGTGGAGGTGTATGTAAAGGGGCCCGGCGCCGGCCGTGAAGCTGCGATCCGCGCCCTGCAGGCCGCCGGCCTTGAGGTCAACCTGATCAAAGACGTGACCCCGGTTCCCCACAACGGCTGCCGTCCTCCCAAGAGAAGACGCGTTTAAAAATTGAGAGCAATCAGGAGGTGCAACCAACATGGCTAGATATACCGGTCCGGTGTGCAGACTCTGCCGCCGCGAAGGTCAGAAACTGTTTTTGAAGGGCGAGCGCTGCTACTCCAAGAAGTGCGCGGTGGATCGCCGCGCCTATGCCCCCGGCCAGCATGGCCAGGGCCGCAAAAAGGTGTCGGAATACGGCCGGCAGCTGCGCACCAAGCAGTACGCCCGCCGCTATTACGGCGTGCTTGAGGGCCAGTTCCGCCATTACTTTGAGCTGGCGGAAAAAATGCCGGGCGTTACCGGCGAAAATCTGCTCCGCCTGCTGGAATCCCGGCTGGATAACGTGATTTACCGCCTGGGGCTGGCCAGCTCCCGCGCGGAGGCCCGGCAGCTTGTGCTGCACGGCCACTATACCGTCAACGGCCGCAGGGTCAACATCCCCTCCTTCCTGACCAAGGTGGGCCAGGTGATCGCGGTTAAAGACGGCAGCCGCCAGAAGGAAAAGATCAAGGCGATTGTGGAGGCGAATTCGTCCCGCCCGATCCCGAAGTGGCTGGAACTCAATCGTGAAACCCTTGAAGCGAAGGTCGTGGCCCTGCCCAACCGTGAGGACATTGATCTGCCGATCGAAGAAACCCTCATCGTCGAGTTGTACTCGAAATAAGGACGGAGTGGCGTATGCTTTCTCCGCACGACCATTCACCGCGGAAATGGACGGCCGCGCGGCCTAGTCGCGGCGGCTGCCCTCCAATTCCGCCTTCAATAAGGAGGGTTTACGAATGATTGAGATCGAAAAGCCCAGAATCGAAGCAGGGGATGCCGCTGCCGACGGGACCTACGGCAAGTTCGTCGTGGAACCGCTGGAGCGGGGGTATGGGACGACGTTGGGCAACAGCCTGCGCCGCGTCCTGCTTTCGTCGCTGCCCGGCGTGGCGGTCACTTCGGTGAAAATCGACGGGATCCTGCATGAATTCTCCACCATCGAAGGCGTTAAGGAAGATGTAACCGAAATCATCTTGAACATTAAAGGGCTTACCGCGAAAATCACCGGCGACGGCCCGAAGGTGGTTTATATTGAGGCCGAGGGCGCGGGTGAGGTCAACGCCGGCTCGATCAAATGTGACAGCGAGGTAGAGATCCTCAACCCCGATATGCACATTGCGACGCTAGGCGACGGCGCCCGGCTGTATATGGAAATCACACTGGACAAGGGGCGCGGCTATGTCCCGGCGGACCGGAACAAGCAGCTGCTGAACCCCGTGATCGGCGTGATCCCGGTGGACTCGATCTACACCCCGGTGGTAAAGGTAAACTATACCGTGGAAAATACCCGCGTGGGACAGATTACCGACTATGATAAGCTGACCCTTGAGGTGTGGACCAATGGGACGATTTCCGCCAAAGAGGCCGTTTCCCTGGGCGCGAAAGTGCTGACCGAGCATCTGAACCTGTTTGTGGATCTCTCCGGCGAAACCTATGCCGGCGATTCCATCATGGTGGAAAAGGATGACAAGGGCAAGGAAAAGGTCTTGGAAATGACGATTGAGGAGCTTGACCTGTCGGTCCGTTCCTTCAACTGCCTCAAGCGCGCCGGCATCAACACCGTGGAGGACCTGATCAACAAGTCGGAGGACGACATGATGAAGGTCCGCAACCTCGGCCGCAAGTCGCTTGAGGAAGTCGTGAACAAGCTGGCGTCGCTGGGCTTCAGCCTGCATTCGGACGAGGAATAACCTCTTCTCCGCAAGGGAGCGGCGCTCCCTGCGCCGGCGCCCTATTGTTTGGATAATTACCCAGAATTCCGGTTGTCCCGCACGCGGCATAAACCGGAGGAAAAGGAGTGAATTCATATGCCCGGAACCAGAAAGCTCGGCCGCCCCACGGCCCACCGCACCGCCATGCTCCGAGCGATGGTGACCTTCCTGCTTGAGAAGGGCCGCATTGAAACCACGGTCACCCGCGCCAAAGAGGTGCGCTCCCTGACCGAGAAGATGATTACGATTGCGAAGAACCCGACGCTGTCCAACAAGCGCCTGGTCTTCTCCTTCGTCACCAAGGAGAGCGTAGCCAAGAAGCTGTTTGACGAGATCGCGCCGAAATACGCGGACTGCAACGGCGGCTATACCCGGATCGTCAAGACCGGCGCCCGCCGCGGCGACGCCGCCGAGATGGCGATTATTGAACTGAAATAAGCGGGGCCGGGCGGCAACGCGCCGCCAAGCCCTGAAAGCTTCAGCAATTCCCCCAAATGCCAAAGATGCGGCGCTGCCAAGCGCCGCATCTTTTTTGCATAGATACCCGCGGGCGGGAAAGGCCTATCCAACGGGTACGCTGGGGGACGGGCTTCCGGAAAAAGCGCCCGGGGATGGCGGGCGCCGGGGAAATGTGCTATACTGGCTGCGGATGCACCCGCCCAGAGGCCGGCGGGCGCACAGAGCGCGGGAGGGAGAGGACCAATGCAGGAAGAGAAGAAAACCGCCTTCAGCCATCCAGAAGAGGCCGCCCCTTACCTTCCCCCCAAAAAGGGGGACGGCGCGCAGGAGCGCCGCCGGGAGGAGGCGGCGTCTGCCCACCGGCAGCTGATCGGGGCGGCAGCCGGGGCGATGGTGCTCCTGCTGGCGCTGCTGGCCGGCATCCTGGTCTACCAGGCGGTGCAGCCCCAGGGGCTCCCCGGACGCTCCCTATTGGAATTTGAGGGCCTGACTTACGAGAAAATCGAAGAGGAAGAGGAAATCACCGCGCTGGGCCTTTCCCAGCCGCTGACGCAGGCAGACTGCGGGCAGGAGGTCGCCGTGCTGACGCAGGGGGATTGGGCCGGCGCGGTCCTTTACCGCCTGCGCGAGGCGGACACCCGCGCCCTGCTGGCGGTGCAGAGGGACGGCGAAATCGCATTGTACCGCTTTTGCTATTTTTCGGACGACGCCGCCCATACCGGGAAGGAAATCCTGGACGTCCTCACAGACGGCACCGAACTGGAGGGGGTGGACTGCTACGGCAGCACCGGCGGCTGGTCCCGCCTGCTGCGGGGCAAAGAGGAGCTTGCTTCGTTTGAGGAGCTGTTCTCCTCCCTGTCGCCCGCGGCCGATGCCGATCCCCTGCGTACCCGCATGGAGCAGGCCTCCTGGGACACCATGCTGACCCTGCGCTGCGCCAATGGGCTGACCTTCCACCTGAGCGTGTACAGCGGCCTGAAGATCGCCGCCGGCTTCCGCAGCATCTACCCCCTCCCCGACGCGCTGCTCACACTGATCGGCGCGGAGGAATAGCCGGCCCCATGGCGCTTATCGCGTTTGAGTGCGCTTCCCCGACGGGCGGCGCTCCCGCAGCTTGCGGCGGGAAAGAGCCGCTGCGCGGAACGGGACGCGGAAAAGGCTGCCAGGAAAAATATACCGAAAAAGGGCTCGCTGCAAAATCCACCTTTTGCAGCGAGCCCTGCGCTTTGCTTATAGGCCGTACCGCGGCCCGGCTTCTGCGCCCCGGCGGCACAAGCCGATGCTCCCCCTCGCACGGAGGGAGATGTTCCGGCGCCCCGCGCCAGTATGCCGTGGGTCAATACTCCGTACGGCGCAGGATCCCGGTCGAAATGCGGATGGAAGCGGCCAGGCACAGCAGCAAAAACAGCGCCAGGAGGTAGGGGAGGGCGGCCGGGAGGAAAGCCGGCATGGTCAGCCCCTGCCATACGGCTTCGGGGACCAGGAATTTCAGCAGCGCCACGGCCGCCATGGGGACGGCGCAGACCAGCAGGATCATCAGCCGGCTTTTGTTCACCCCGAATTTATAAAACAGGGGGAAAAGGATGGACACCATCAGCAGCGCAGCCCCCATGCTGATCAGGAAGGAGGTCAGGACGCCTTCCGGCCGGAGGATTTCCCGATCAAAAAGGGGGGCAAACAGGAGGTTGAGCAGCGCAAGCGCCGCGCTCCCCGCCGTGCCGACCAGGAGGGTGAGCAGGTAGCGGGAAAGCACGATGCGGCCGGGCGGGACAGGGGAGGCGGCAAGCAGCTTGCCAAAGTTGACCTGCTCGTCGTAGGCGAAGCAGTTGGTCGCCATCAGGAAGAGCAGGACGGAAAAAAACGAGGACAGAAAAAGCGTGCCGTCCGCGGCGAAGGCAAACAGGCCGAAAAGGACGACGAGATACACTGCCATCAGGCGCATCTGCTTTTTTATCAGCGCCCAGTCCTTTTTCATCAGCCCCAGGATCTCGTTCATGGTTGGCTCACTCCTTTCACAGGCCGGGATGCGCCCCGGCCCGGGATGCGCGGGTAAAAAACAGCAGGATATCCTCAATCGTGGGCCGCTCGACAGACAATCCGGCGAAGGCGGCCTGGCGGCGGCTTTTGGCCAGCGCCTCAAACCCGTATTCGTTGGTGCGCACCCCGATCAGCAGGTTTTTGTCCAGCTTGGCAAGCTGGGCGGCGCTGCCCTTGAGGAGGACGTACTGCTCCCGGAGAAGGTCCTTTTCCTCGTGGAAAAGCAGCTTCCCCTGGTCAATCAGGGCGATGGTGTCCGCCACCTTCTCAAGGTCGCTGGTAATGTGGGAGGACAGGACGATGGCGTGGTGCTCGTCCTGGAGGAACTCCAGGAACATATCAAGGATTTCGTCCCGCACCAGCGGATCCAGCCCGCTGGTGGGCTCGTCAAGCAGGAGCAGGCGGGGGTGGTGGGCCATGGCGGCCGCGATCGCCAGCTTCATCTTCATCCCGCGGGAAAACTCCTTGACCGCCTTTGCTGCGGGCAGGGAGAAGCGGTCCAGCAGCCGGGCAAAGCCGGCGGGATCCCAGCCGGCGTAAAGGGCGCCCATGTACCCGCTGATCTGCCGGGGGGTGAGGATCTCGTGGAAGCAGGGCTCGTCAAACACGACCCCGATCTGCGCCTTGATCTCCCGTTCGCTTTCCCGGTTGTCCATCCCGAAAATGCGGATGGATCCCGCGTCCCGGCGGATCAGGTTGAGGATAAGCTTCAGCGTGGTGCTTTTCCCCGCGCCGTTGGCGCCGACCAGGCCGGTGATGGTGCCGTCCTCAATGGTCAGGCTGAGATCCTGCAGGCAAAAACCGGCGTATTCCTTGCGCAGGCCCTGGATTTCCAGAACAGGCTGGGTGACAGACATGGGGATTCTCCTCTCTGTTTTATGGCGGGTGGTGTTTGCAGCCCGCGGCGGGCAGCGCAGCGGAGGGGAGGGAAAAATAGGCACACCGAACCAAGCCCTCCGTCCCTGCGGCCGGCCAGCCGGCGCCGGCGGGGAGGGCTTTTCTCAGCGGAAGCCGCTTGCGGATAGGCGGAAACGTGCCATGGCCGCCTCCTGAGGGAAAACGGGTCAGCCCTGCGGGTAGCCCCCGCCGTCCTCCTCCGGCTCGTCCTCGTACAGCAGCGCGAGCAGCTCCGTCAGCTCCTGCCGGCTGATTCCGGCCGCTTTCGCGGCGGCCACCGCCTGCGTCAGGTGCTGCTCAAGCGCCCGGCGCTGCTCTTCCCGAAGAAGCTCCAGATTCTGCGGGGCGACAAAGCTCCCTTTGCCGGACATCGTGACGATGAAGCCGTCCCTCTCCAATTCCTCATACGCCCGCTTGGTTGTGATGACGCTGATCCGCAGCTCTTTGGCCAGCAGGCGGATGGAGGGGAGGGGCTCTCCCTCGGCCAGCTCCCCCGAGAGGATGGCGTTCTTGATCTGGACGACGATTTGCTCGTAGATCGGGGCTTCTCCGGTGTTGCGGATGATGATG
Source organism: Candidatus Avimonas faecium (assembly GCA_904419005.1). Lineage (GTDB taxonomy): Bacteria > Bacillota > Clostridia > Oscillospirales > Acutalibacteraceae > Avimonas > Avimonas faecium. Next base: position 32,963 of record CAJFQI010000012.1, read on the forward strand.
TTCAAAGCGTCCCCTCCGTGTATCTACTGTGCATATAGTATATACACAGTAGATCCGGGCTGTCAAGAGGAAAATCGCGGAAAGCCAAAATTTTTATGGCCGGCCTGCCCGGCAGCCCCGTAAACCTCCCCGCTGTCCGCCCCTCCCGCCGGGATGGCGGGTCCGGGAGGCGCGAAAAACCCGGCCCTTCCGCCTGTCAAGGCGGAAGGGCCGGGTTTGTGCTTTGCTTTATCGGCGGCGCCGGGTATCGGCCGCTTACCGCGCCTGCCGCTTGGCCCGGTTCCGGAACACGAGGAAGCCGGCCGCCGCCAGCACGCAGAGGGTCACGAGGACAATCTGCGTCCAGCCCTCGGCGTCGGGGGCGCCCTCCCGGAAGGTCAGGACAATAAACGCCACATCAAACGCCGCCGCGGCGACCACCCCGATAAAGGGCAGGGAGCGGAAAAAGCCCTTGAGGTCGGTATCGTTGTCCGCCGGCACGCGGGAGGCCAGCCAGGAGAACAGGACGAACAGCGCGATGCCGATCACCGTCACCGCCGCCACCAGCCCCCAATTGGCCTGGGTGATGCCGGTGATGTCGAAATCGCCGGTTTCCGGGTTTTGCAGCCGGACGGCGATGTGCTGGATATCAAACACCGCCGCGATGGCGAGCGCCGCTTTGCCCAGCCCCGAGAGGAGGATCGCCGGGTCGGGCTTTTTGGCCTGGGGCGCGGCGCGGGTGATCGATTCGCTGCGGAAGTCCAGCGCCCGGCAGAGGTAGACCGCGCCGATCACCGTCACCAGGGTTTCCGGCACCATGTAGGTGGCGTTGTAGGCCAGCGAATACAGCAGCGCCTGGGTGTCGGGGATGGAGAGCCCGGCCCACACCGTGCAGCCGGAGATCACATGGCAGATATAGCGCAGCGCGCAGGCCAGGACCGTGCCGGCCGCGAGCTCCGCCCCCTGGCTGCCCAGCTTGCCGCGGAACACGCCGCCCAGGCCGAGCACCGTGAAGGCGATGACATAGTCGAACAGCAGGATCATGACCACGGCCCAGACCGACGTGCCGTAGGACAGGTTGTTCATCCCCATCAGCAGCTGGAGCAGGCTGAACGCCAGCGCTGTGAACGACCCCCAGGCTACGCCGTAACGGTAGGCGATCAGGATGATGGGGAGCATGCTGAAGGCCGTGATGCTCCCGCCGTAGGGCAGGTCGACCACCTTAATCATGCTCAGGATGGTGGCGAACGCCAGCATGATGGCGCTCTCCGTCAAACGGAGAGCCAGACGTTTTTGCATAAATGAAACCCCTTTCGCAACCCGGGGCCGTAGCCCCTGTTTGGGACGGCGCCGCCGCAGACAATCCCGAGATGAAAAAAGCCTCCACCGTTTCTGGTGGAGGGCTTAGCCGGCACAGGCTCCCGCGCGCGGAGCCCCGCGCGCGCAAACGCTATGTAACATCCCTCCGCCGGTATTATCCGGATCAGGTTCAGGGTTTAGAGCCGCGGGCTCCCTCTCAGCCGGCCGATCCGCCAGCACCCCTTGTCTTTTTGTGGCTGCATTTCCGTCTGGCGGGAATCCCCGCCGCCTATTACTATAGCGGCTTTTCCGTGCTTTGTCAAGCGCGGGCGGGAGAAGAGGCAGGGATCATCTACCGGGTGCAGGGAAGCGGGATGCTCCTTGCCAAGGGGAGCGGGCAGGAGGAAAGCAGCGGGGTAAAAATTATCCCGATGGTGGTGCCTCACGACGGGGTGAGCACGCGGAGCTTTGAAAGGGCCCAGGGGGGCGGAAGGGTTCAGCGGACAGAACGGCTGCCTGACGGTGCAAAATTCGTACGGGCCGACGGAGCAGGAGGTGGAGATCGTGGAGAGGCTGAAAGAGCCCGAAGCGGCCTCCCAGCCGGAGCCGGCAGCCGACTGACCGTGGGCCCGGAGGAAGAGGGCGGCCCCGGCATGGCGCGGGGAACGCCCCCGCGCTTTCTATGCGCTGGCGGGGAGTGGGCCCGGCCCTCGGAGAGCCGCCATATCCCGGCTCTGCGGCCACTTTTTTAGCGGTTCCGCCGGCCCGCCTGCCGTTTATTGGACGCAGGCAAGGAAAATTCAAATTCGTTCTTGACAAATCGGAAAATTCTGCGTATAATCTATACGTTGCTCAAATAAAGGGCAAATGTGCGCTCGTAGCTCAGCTGGATAGACTGTCTGACTACGAATCAGAAGGTCGGGGGTTCGAGTCCCTCCGGGCGCGCCAGGAACGTTGGAATGATGCGGTTTTTGCGAACCGCATCATTCTTTTTTGCTAACATTTCTGCTAACAAGTTGCTAACATGCATGGTAATTCGGTTTTCGTCTTCTCGCAAATTTGCTTTCCTCCATTTCTTAATTTTGCGGCTTGCTAACAGGATTGCTAACATGCAAAAGTTTATCCCTGTTTTGCAAGCAGCGCATCGAGTAGTTTTTTCTGCAATTCAGGATTGCTTTCGATGTCCTCCAACAGCGCTGTGACGGGATCGGTTTCGAGAGCGGCCGGCATAGATGGATGGCCGTAGAAATCTTTCTCTATGTTGTCCATTAGCCGCGCTCTGCTTTTATTTTGCATGTGCGAATAGGTATCTGTCACCATCCCGGTAGAAGCATGACCGGTATCCCCCTGGACCGACTTAATATCACCGCCGCTTAACGCCAGTTTATAGGTGGTACTGGAATGGCGGATTTCATGAAAAATGAGTTCTGGCAGATCCAAGGGCGTCTGCTCCTGCCACTTTTTGAACCATTTCTCACAAAGTTTGGGCTCGATAGGATACCCGTCTTCCAAGGCAAAAACCAGGTTAAAATCCTGGTAAGAGTCGCCCATGAAATCCTTTTCTTTTTCGATCCGCTTCTTACGCTGCTGCAGTTCCTCAGCAAGCGGCGTGGTGATATAAACGAATCGATCGCTGCTTTCTGTCTTCGGTTTTTTCAGGATGAGAACAGATTTCTTGTTAGGGAATTTTTCGGGAAAAGTAAAGATCAAGCTGTCATGTGGAAGAATTTTTAGGGCCTCCTTACTAACTCGTTGCAGCGTCTTCTCAAAGTGAATGACCTTATGTTCAAAATCAATGCAATCCCAGGTAAGGCCCATTGCTTCCCCAATTCTTAAGGAACACACAAAAGCAAGGTGAACCGCCAGATGGAGCAATTCATTGTCCATATCGGCGAGCGCTTGGAACACCATGTCTTTATCCCATATCGTCTTTTGTGGCTTGTTCTTTTTAGGCGCTTCGCAAATAACTGGTGACGATGATATTACTTTCCATTCAACAGCTTTGTCGAAGGCTTTTTTATGAATGACATGTATGTGACGAATAGTAGTAGAAGACAGACAAGGGATTTCGGAGTCATCCTTTCCATAGCTTTTTGACCCGCCCACTTTTTTGGCCCTCAAATAATCATAAAGCATTTCGATATCCCGCGGAGTCACCTTTTGCATTTCCAAATCGCCTAAGATCGGCACAATATGATTTCGTATCATACTGACTGCGCCGGTATAGGTGTTGTACTGCCAATGCGACTTTGCATGGATATTAACCCATTCTTCCAAAAAATCTTTGACCTTTTTTGCTGATGGAGAGACAAAGGTACTTTGTGTTTTTTTTGAATTCCACCTCCGCTTTGATTTTTTGTGCAGCAGTTTTGTCGCTAAAGGTCTCCCACTTCTGCTTTCTTTTTCCGGTTTCATCCGTATAGTCATAGATGACTACATATTTGCTGTTTCTTTTTTTGATCATTGCCATAGTCAGCCTCCAATTTCTTGGCAGCCGGTTATTCAGAAGAAGTAAACCATGCGTCAAAAGATGCCTTATGCACTCGGATAGTCCGTCCCAAACGCATCACTTTGAAATCCTTGGTTTTGCTGCAAATATGATACGCGGTTCTTTCGCTAATACCAAGTATGTCGGCAATTTCTTTAATCGTGTAGGTCTTCTTTTCTGTGCTACTTCCAGGCTGCACATTATGCTGGTTTTCCATCTTGCGCTCCTTTCGTAGCCCTCGCAACGCGCTGGCATCCACCTCCACAGAGAAACATTATCTATCCATACAGCTATCGACATTATAGCAAATAAAAGCGCGAAAACGAAGGCTAGACATAAAATATCATGTAATCGCTATGTATCACCGCTTACCGGCCCATTTCCTGCGCCCATTCCGGCCGCGTATTTTCAGGCCGATGCTATGCATCGTTTTATCCTGTAGGCATGCTTTTATCTCCGCACACTGTCCGCAGGCACCTGTATAATTTCCGGTATTGGCATTCTGTTTTCAAGGTACACGGGCCTCAAAAGCGCTGTTCATCCATATAAAGAGCTGACGAATTTTCAAAAAGGTACACAAGAATACAAAAAGTCCTCTCGTTTTTTAATCGAGAGGACTTTTTGCCTGCAGATTGCAAGTTGAAAAGAGGCTTCTTTGAAATAGAGGGGCAAGCAGGCGGGAAAGGTGGAAGAAACGGATAAAGAAGGAAAATCCTCCATTTCCGGATTGCGAGTTTTTTGAGTTCATATCCGCGCCAGTATCTTTGCGCCTATTCCAAGGAGTGTGTGAAAACGGTTCAGCGGCAATATTGGAAGAATTACCTGAAGTTGGCGGATGACACCCGCCGTTCTGCTATGGGACAAGGAGAAGAAAGACAAACCCTCCCTATTCTAAAGAATGGCTGTTCATTCAGGCATTGGATTGATCCGAAAGGATGGCTCCGTCTTTAATTGTGATTATCCGCTTACAGCAGTTGGCAACCGAGCTGTCGTGAGTGACCACCATAATGGTTATGCCCCTATCATTCATTTCCTGCAAAAGTTCCATAATTTTTGCGGATGTTTCACTGTCCAACGCTCCCGTGGGTTCGTCGGCTAAAATCAGCTCCGGATTGCCGACGATTGCACGAGCGATCGCCACCCGCTGGCGCTGTCCTCCGGACAATTGATTGGCTCGTTTGTGGGCCTGGGAGGACAACTCGACTTTTTTCAATGCCTCAAGAGCCATTTCTTTCATCTTATTATAGGGCGTTTTCCCGAAATATAAGGGCAGCATTACGTTGAAAAGAACGCTTTTGTTGTTAATCAAAGAAAAATCTTGCAGCACAAAGCCAATGTGCTGATTCCTTATGGCAGCCGCTTGTTTATCGGTCAGTTTACCAACATTTTGCCCTAAGAAAGTATATTCGCCGCTTTGAAAGGTATCCAGACAGCCGATGATGTTTAAAAGCGTGGATTTCCCAGAACCGGATTTACCGCATATCGCAACAAATTCCCCTTGGTCCACTTGGAGATTGATTCCTTTTAGCGCCTGGAACCGCTGCCCATTGCCAACCGGATAAAATTTGTCCAAATCATGTATAGTAATCATTGATCAAGCCTCCTCAACAATTCTAAAGGAGATGTGCGACGCTGCAGCAAAAGAGACGTGGCGAATACAATCAAGAGAGTAATCAGCAGATAGCCTAAAATGAAGAGCAGATTCCACCCGTCTACATAAAACCGGTTAAGGACAAGAATCCCATTATCCCCCAAGATCGGATAAATCACGATAAAAACAGCGTTAATAACGGCGGCAATCACCCCGAGGATCCCAATACAGAAGAAGATAGTACGCATTCCGCGCGCCCGGCTGCAGCCACATAAATACCAAATCGCATTTTCCGACGCTTTTTGATAAATGATAATCACGCTGATGCTGAATAAGGATACCATTGTCAGAAACAACAGAAAAACGGGAAGCGGAAGAAAAGTACGCAGATTTTGCTGTATCTGCTTATTGGTAGAATCCATAAGTTCCTGATAGGAAAGGATATAATGTTCCTGCTTAGACTCATTCAGGTAAGCGTTGATTTCCTCTTGGCTGGCGTCCTGTGAAAAAACCACAAAGTAGTTTGGATCGGGATTGAACGGGGCGTCGCTGACCGAACGCAAAAGTTCACGCGTCTCCGGCGTGTCTTTCACTAAAAAGGTGGGAAACTCTGAAATAAAATCAGCGGCGGTAACGTCCCCTGCGCTGCCGAAATCCAATGTGAAATAAGGATATCGGATACGGCCGACGAGAACGGCGGTTATTGCGGCGGTGTCGGAACACGGAATTTCAAATGGTTTTCCAAGGGGAACGTCGGAAAAAGATCCAGACGCGTCGATCATTTCCAAAGCCCCCTCCGACGATACGCCAGTGGAACCGAACAGCGTCCCACGGTAAATGCCTGGAGGAAACGCTTCGCAAAGGTCTTCACTCATCATGGAACAGCCCCAGCCTACGCCGTCTATTATAAATGGATTTGTGCTGAATTTATACAACACGGTTTCCACGCCGGGGGCTTTCTTGGCGTCCTGAATCTCCTGGATCAATTCCTCATTTGTCGGTTTGTTGCTTCCAAAATGAGTGACATAATACGAATTTTCCAATCCCGCCTTTTGAAAAGTGTCGCGGGAGTAAGTGTAATAGCGATAGTCCCCGAAAGTGATCGTGGCAACAAAGAGGGCCACCGTCATGATGAAGGTAAGGAGCAGGCAGGGGATTTTGATCCCGCTATATACGGAACGGATACAGTCCCATCGTTTCATGCGTTAACCCTCCTCTATGTGTATGAATAGTAGCCTTTCATTGCCAACAGGGAATGCCGTCGGAAGCCGAGCAAAAAAGGCAGAAGCGTTAGAAGGGAAATGCCGACGCCAAGCACAAAAAGCAGCCCATAATCCGCAGCGGTATAATAAATATTTTCCGAAACGCTTACCTTGTCAAAGAAAACTTCTTTCAGGCCGAGATGCAGCAAAAGCCCGGCCGAAACGGTAACGACGGAGAAGCAGATATTATCCATCAGCAAGAGGGCGGTCATTTTATTTTTGGAGGCCCCCACAAAACCATAAATAACATTTTCCCGGATGCTGGTCTCCATCATGTATTTCATCAGGAACATATAGCTGAACATCGAAAGCCCATAAACCAGACAGATCATCGTCAGTTCTATTGGAAAATACTGCTGCCACATTTCTACATTAACAAAAGAGGAAGCCACTTCTTGCCGGGGAAAAAGGGCGTGCAAATTCTGCTGCCTGCCGGAGTCCTCGGCGGTGTTCTGCGCTTTTTGCTTCGCATATAAATCAATACAATAGATCGCATGGTTCAGTTTTTTGAAGGTTTCCGGCGGGATATAGATCTCCTCCCCCGCATGGCGGCCGATGATGCGGAACGTCTCGCCGCCCAAGGTCCAGGTATTGTTCTCTTTATCCAGCCCATCCGGCTGCCGGGGGAAAACATGGGGAATGATAATGACCTTCTCCCCTTTTTCCAGTTCTTCTTCGGTAAATTTGCAGCGGCCGCTTACCGGGAGAAGAGTAGGCTGCCCGGTGAAGCAAGCGGCCAAATCGTATACAAAATTATCCGTTACCGTGCAAATGACGAGCCCATCTTCCAGCGGAAAGTCTAAGCTGGACAGCCGACTGACAATATCGTCGTAGGAAAACTCCGCTTCGGCAGCGTTTCCCTCGCCGCTGCCGTTATCAAAATAAACAGAATAGCGGCGGTACATACGGGATTCGTCGTTCCGCAAACGAATAGAGCTGATATAGTTGCCGTAAAGATAGGCAAAGCTTGTCGTACAGATAATGCTGCTGACGAGGAAAAGAATAAAGATAAAGCGGTTATTCTTATAATATTGGCTGATGCGGGACCATTCAAGAGAGAAGAATTTACGCATAGAAACAGCCACCTTAATTCATATAGTAAGTACGAAGGGCAAACGTTAGTTTGCCCTTCGTACTATCGTTATTACAGAGCATTAAACTGGACTTCGTCTTTTACACTACCACATATATAGCGGTGGAAGGTCCAAGACGCTTGCTTTCCCTTTGCATAACAACGGGGTGTAGTGATCCAGCCACCCGAATAAGTACTGCTGTTTTTTTCGTTTCCTACGCTCTGATTTTGTCCGCGTAAATATACGTAGGCGATCGAATCGTTTCTATGACTGTACTCAACGGAAATACTGGTTTGAGCGCTGTTGTCCACGAATAGGCTACCTGGCCAATAGCTGCACTTAAAGTTGTCATTCCTCAAGGATTCCGTCCAGCTTTTGCTCATATCTTTTGACCTATACGATACTGCGCCCGCGCCCAACGTACAAAAACTGCCTATTAGCCCCACAGCCAATATGGAACACAAAATCCGTTTACACTTCATGAATAAATACCCCCCTCAATTTTTTGTTCTTTGAAAGAATAACGAACACGAAAGACTACTGACACCAGCCGCGAAAGGGAAACATGGTGCGAAAAGGGTCGGTTATTGAGACTGTTAACACTGCAAGGGAATCACCTTTTTTTTAATGGCGATTTCATAATATCATGAAATGATATTATGAAATGCGAAAATTATGGCTTGAAAGACAGATGAAACACCTGCTCAACAGGTGATGATGCTTACACAATAATAGAGTGCAAAAGGGGGCCTTTCTTACTCCTGAAACTATAATTCACTTTTTTAAACAACAACAGTTTGCTTTTTCTGTTAATCATATCCATATGAAAACCTATTAGTGAACGTCAATTCCCACCACGCAACAGACGAGAAGGGAAGAGGCACCCCGTATGGGATGGCTCTTCCCTTCTTATGTAGTTTGCAGAATCACGGGCTAATAAGATGGAGAGAAGACTCTTTGAGGGTCAAGTCCCCATTGGCTTCCTTGGAAAACAGGTTGTCCTCGAAGTAGAAGAAACAGCGCAGTTCTCCAGCGGAGAAGTCCGGCACAAAATAAAAGAGCCGGTTAATTAGGCTGTTTTCGTTCTCAAAGACATCCAAGTTCGCAAAAGGAAGGCCCGGAAGTTTGTCTGGCACAGCTGTACCGGCCCAGGACGCGTAGGCTTGTAAGACCTCAAAATCAGACATGTTTTCACTCCTTTCCTTCGGGCATTGGCAGGGAGCTCATCAAGTCGTCTGCTTTGCGCTCCAAACAGTCCGCCAAAGAATACAAGTACATCATGGAAATATTGGTGCCTTTCTGAATCCAATTTCGCACTTGGCGAGGACTAACAAGGCACCAATCCACGACTTCCAGATGTTCTTTGCCACACATACAGATGCGGGAGCGGACTTTGGTGGCACAAAGGAGCGGACGCCTGCGGGCTCTGTCATCGTCCATTGGTATCGCCCCCTCTCCATGTTCAGCATAGGGAAAAGTGACTTCCGGCGAAGAAAATGGATTTTCAAAAATTAGAAACTAGCTAGCAAGAAAAATCAAAAACGTCTCTGGACAAGTGTCCAAAGACGTTTTTGCTCCTTAAGTTTTTGCTCCCTGTTAAACTGTTGCTTTTCATCTTCTCTCATGAGAGTAACTACTTTTTCTGCGACGTCGGAGCTAGAAGCTTCTTGAGGGGGCGATTACGCCAATCGTATAAAAAACAGAGAAGCGTCCTATTGAATGCTAGGACGCTTCTCTGTTTTTAGTATCAGGAGAGACACAATTAATTATGGTTAAAAATACAGCGATGAAGTTTCGTTGTAAATATCCTGCTTATCGCGGAACCAGAGGATACCGGGTTTTTCCGCGTGATGATTGCAGATGACCCGGTAGGTATAACCATGGGCAGCCGTAACCGATTTACCTAATGGATATGTATTGGATGAAGAATATAAATCCGTCCATTTGACGTAGTCTTCCCATTTGCCATTGACTAACCGCTGAAGCGTTACATAGGAAAACCCACTTTTATCTACACCATCAATACAGTTGGTATAGCCAGATACCAATAGTTTATCGCCGCTTTTGGTAAGTTTAATTGAATTGGATGTAATCAAATTAGTAGCGCGTGTCTGGATTTCTGGAGAATCATATAAACCGACAACAGTCTCGCCTTGTTTCAGCATTTCGTCAGTTACTACAACATCCGTTACGATTGGAGGAACTTCGGTAGTAACTTCTTCTGCAACGGCCGAAAAGGCAAAACACGCGGTTGTTAAGGTAATTGCTGCGCACAGGACTGCAAAGATACGCTTCATTGCTTCTCATTCTCCTTCACTATTATTGTATGGATTCAGCCAATTGAATAGCCTTGTCCATATTTAACGTGGTTTCGAGGATATATTGGGTACAGTTATCCACAAAAGAAATCGTTCGGCGATCACCAAAATCCAGCACAAGTATAGCAATGTCGCCAACGGTAATTTCCCTGCTGTCCACAATCTTACCTTGATGCTCGCCTTCGCCAATCAAATCTTTCATAATGTACTGTGTGATGGTCATATCAATAGAATCCGAACCTTTGACAGCATGAATATTTGCATGTTTGGAAAGCTCGGTCACTTGATATTTCACTTGGATCTGCGCATCTTTCAAGAATTCATCGGGTAAAAGGACGGGAGAAATCTCGTGAGCCTCCAGTTCCTTCCTCAAATCCGTATCCGCCGGCAAGTAATTATCTGCTTGTTGGCTGGTTTCCCCGTAATCAACTTCCACATGATCGGAAAAGAGTTCGACAACATAATTTACAATGTCAAAATGGAACACCTGCGCCGAAACAACAATCGTAGCGGAAACCATAAGTACGAAAATAGCTGCTACAAGAAGAGCCGCTTTCCAGCGTTTCTTTTTTCTAGCCGGAACCGGCGGAGCTGGTGGTACAACATCCGTATCTGGCAATTTTATATGATCAATTTCTGCCAGCAACTCGATGCACATATCAACAATCTCGCAATCAACTTCATCCTCCGGCTTTTCTAATTCATCGTACAGCATTTTTTCTATTTCTTGCTTTGATAGGCCTAGACCCTCCTCGGTGAGGCATTTTATCAGGGCCTCTTTTATATTCATGTATCTCACCCTTACATCATATTAGAGACGATCGTTAGGCATTTCTTACAGACGATTTTTCATCTTTTTCTATTTTCGTACTATTGAACTCATTTTCTTCTACACCTCTAATTATTTCTGAAACTTTTGCCTCTATTTTCTTTTTAAGCATCCATTTCTTCTTATATAAATAATTAGTGTTGATGTGAAGCTGATTTGCCACCTCATCCGGAGGGTACGAGTGTAGAAAGCAACCGTTAAATATAAATTTTTCTTCTTCGGATAATGTTTTAACAAGCATTTTGATAAGCACACTGTCACTGAACTCATCTTTTATAATTTCTTCAACATAGTCGTACTCAATGCCGTACTGCTCATTTTCGGAGTTCTCAAAAAGATCTACGATTTTTTGCCTTTTTTCTGCTTGCTTTTCTATTCGCAGCACTTGTGTTAGGGCTACCTTACGCAGCCAAGCGCCTACATTTCCGATTTTGTGTTTTTTTAATAATGCCTCGTAATACAGGAGAAATACCTCTTGGCAACAATCCTCTATCATATCTGGGGAACGGTGCAGATGACATGCGCAAAATTTTTTAATCCGATCGTAATGCTCATTCCATGCTTCTTGGTAAAGAATTTTCAGAGATTCTCTCATAATGATTACTTCACCTTCAGTTATGAATTTCCTGCAATTCTATTGGGCGTATTTTTCAGTGTGTTTAGTATATCATGATCCACTTTCATTTTCAAAGAACTCGTCATATGAAACATTAAATATCTGTTTCAAAGCCCTTAATTCTTCCACCCGAATATTGTAAGTCCCTGCCTCGATTTGAGAATAAATGCTCCGCGTAATTTTGCAACCCATTAACTCCATTTTTGCTACTACCTGTTCTTGGCTAAGTTCAGCGTTATGTCTCAAACGCCGAATATTGTTACCCAGTATTGCACTATGTCGTACCTTTTGTTCCATGTTGACTCCTCTAAATTCATTGAGAATCAACAATAACATTACCAAAATCTCTTTTTGTAACTGCAATGAATACATTGCAAAACGTAAAATTTGTGTTAACAATTTACTTGGTTTCCTAAGAAACCGCATGGAAAAAACTCTCTTATTTTGAACGGATTTGTATAAAACGCAGAACTAGATAATAAAGAAAGTTGGTTCTGTTTGCCATGTTGGTTATTTATTTCTTACGAAAACAAGGCTGTTGCCGATTTTAGAACTTGAAACAGACTCATATTTGGAGCCGTGTAATTGTTCATGCTGTCGGAAATGTAATTTCATACGAGGCCCCTAGCATCCACCATTTTTCTTTCTCCCTAAGAAAAAAGAAAGATGGTGGACATATGAAAGTAATAAGGAACAATGGTACTGATGACGATAATATTGTTCAGAACAGGTTTACTGCTTATTTGAAAACAGCTATTGCTCATCAGAAAGCCAAATATCTGGCCGGATTATCTGAACAAAAGAAACTGGAGCTTTCTTATGATGAACATGCTGAAATCCTGAACAGTTTGCAGACAGGCAGCGAGGATACATATTTGAGTGATGAGATAGGAGATGAACAACTGTGCCACGCGTTGAACAGACTGAAGGAACGTGATTGAATAATCGTTTTCCGCCGTGCTGTTTCCGGGGAATCCTTTGTAAAGATAGCTCTGGATATGAGAATCAAACACGTTACAGTTAAAGCCATCTACAGACGCTCCCTAGAAAAGATAAGGAAGGAGATTATGAAAAAATGACATTCACAGAATTACTTATGGATGCGAAGGCAAATACAGCGAGCCAACAGCAAATAATCGAGATGTACAAGCCTATGCTAATAAAAGAATCCATTTATGAAGGCGTTTTTGATGAAGATCTTTTCCAGGAGCTCGTAGAGATTTTGCTACGATGCATCCGCACTTTTACAATTTAGGCATTGAAAAACAGGGCAGCCGGCTGTCAGAAGACAGTCGGCTGCCCTGCCAAATTTGCTGTATTTCTGAAAACCGGATTGCGGTCTTCAGCATATGTGTTTTAAATAGACTCGTCTTCAATTTCCGCCCAATAATGGCAGTCCTTTGGACGGATATAATATACCTGTGTTCTACAAATTAAGCGGGTAATCTTCTTTCCTTTACTACATACTCCTACAGATAAATATTTGCAATCATGGCAGCCGGCATAATGAAACCCTTTTTGGTCGGCCCATTTTTTCAGGTTTTTTTCGGCATCTTCTCGGCTACGCGCCGGGAGTATCCCCTCCTTCGTTAAAGTACGCCAATTTTTCCCGTCCCATTGCGCGGCAACAAATTGTCTTCCGTACCGGAGTGGTGTAACAGCGACAACCGTATCCTTATAAAAATAAATAGCTTTCATAAATCACCTCTTTTTTACGTTAGTCATAGAAGCATAATATCCGATATTGAATTCTCTCCTTTGCTTTATATATGACAATCCAAAGATCTTATCAACTGGTAGTGCTGTCGCGCAGCCAAAGCCGCTGCTCTGACGTCATTATCTGGGCAGTAAGCGTATCACCGCCTGCAGAAAACATCATCCACCCTGCCTGCAGCAAAAGCCTTGTA
>CAJFQI010000013.1 GCA_904419005.1 Candidatus Avimonas faecium
CCGCCGGGATCCCGCATATACATCCCGCCTTTTGCCTGACGGGCGCCTATCGGGCGATGCGGGAAAGCCGCCGCGCCCGACGGCTACTGAATCGTCAGATAAATTTCGTACCCGTCCGACTCTCCCTCGCCATAGTAAACCCACACGTCATCGTACCCGTCCACTTCAATATCCACCTTGATCGGGACGGCCCCGGTGGAACTGATCCCTTCTACATCCGCGATTACCGACAGATCGGAAGCTGTAATCCGGCTCAGCGTATCGGCGGGCCCAACGATCCGGACATCCCGAATCGTCTGCCTGGATACCGATACCCGGCCGTCCGGATCATTTGCAACGGTGATATTGCTGCTGGTCAGGGGAAGGTCAAGCACCCGCTGGCCAAAACCGCTCATTGCAAAACTCACCTTCACGTCGGTGGTGTTATCCAGCACAACGAGCCCCTGCGGAACATTCAGGGGGATGGTCTGCTCGCTGTTTCCTAAGCCGATATGGTGGAAATCAAACACGCCAAGATTCTGGACGCTTTCCACAAAGGCTTCCACGCGCTCCGGGGTACCGACCACTTCAATGGAAGAGGGGGAAACCGTACAGAAGCCGGGCATATTCTGATAGGCGGCCGGGAGGTTTTCCAGTGTATACTGGAATTCCACTGTCCTATGCACATTGACCGGAATGGTCACGGTCACGCTGGTATCCGTCATGCCGCTGAAGGTACAGTATTTCATGTCAACCTCGTTGCCGTCGGCGTCCAACGCCACCAGCTCCGCCTCAAAGGCCGTGACGTCGTCTATTTCCTCCGGCTCCAAAATCCGTGCCCTGACCGAAGCAATCTTGCTGACTACCGTTCTAGGCCCCTCAATATACACGGCGCCATCCTCCATGCCGGGCGCCTCAATCACCGGGGTGCCGAGCTGTACATTCGCGCCCTCCTTCACCGAAATTCCGCTGATGTCCGCCTCCACCTTCATGGCGGAACTGGTCATCGGATAATCGCAGTAAACCTGCACCGACTGCGAGGCGCCGGAAACAATTTCATACCCAGTGGCCGCGCTGTTGCGCGTAACGCTGAGATATACCGGCCAATCCCCCGCCCCGCGGATATCGCTGTAATCATAGGAAATCTGCATATCGTTTTCCGTAAGGCTGTAAATCCTGGCCCGGGGGCCGCGTACTTCCACCTTGATTGACTGGGAGGCCCCTTCGTAGATCCGCAGGCCGTCCGCCTCCGCGTAGCTGCCCGCCAGGTCAAGGTTGGCGGTCAAGGTCATGCTGCGCACCTCGGTGGTGCTGTCATTGTACACCACGGAAGCCCATATGGCGATCGCGGCGATAATCGAAAAGACGATCATCAATTTGTTATTATGAAGCAAGCGATTCAACGCAAATTTACCCTTCGCCATGCCTTGCCATCCCTTTCTCGCGTTATGAAGCCCGCGGATTATTTATCCGACTTCTTCTTGCGGCGGAAAGGTCCGATCGGCTTCCGCTCTCCGTCTTTTTCCTTGTGGGCGCGATCCCAGAGGATACCGTTTTCCAGGGCGACGCGCAGCGCCTCCGAGCTGAAATTGCGCTTGAGCTCTCCCCCAACCGCCATAGAAACCGTACCGGTTTCCTCGGAGACAATGACGACCAAGGCGTCGGAGTTTTCACTCATCCCCACGCCGGCGCGGTGCCGGGTGCCCAGTTCGCTGCTGATTTGAAGATTATCGGTCAGCGGGAGGATGCAGCCGGCGGCGTATACCTTGCCGTCCCGCATGATCATAGCCCCGTCATGCAGGGGCGCTTTGTTGAAAAAGATATTGCCGATTAGCTCCGGCGTCGGGTCGGCGTCTACCACTGTTCCGGTATTGATGATTTCCCCCAGCTTGGTGTTGCGTTCAAAGACGATCAGCGCGCCCATTTTCTGCCGCTGGAGCGTTTCCACCGCAGCGCAGGTGGCAGAAATCGCCTTCTGCCAGCGCTTAGTTTCTTCCTCCGCCTCTTCTTCCCGCATCCCAAAAATATTGATGTTGCTTAGGCGCGAATGGCCCACCTGCTCCAGCGCCCGGCGAATCTCCGGCTGAAAAATGATGATTAACACGATTAGGATATTGTCAAACACCGTTTGGAGCAGGTAGTGCATCGTCTTCAGGTCAAGAAGAGACGAGGTTAAAAACGCCAGCGCGAAAATCAGGATGCCCTTGAGCAGCTGCTCCGCCCGGGAATCCCGCACCAGTTTAATAACACTGTATATCACAAACGCCACCAGGGCAATATCAATCGTGTCCCGCAGAAGATGATACGAACCAAAGAACGAGACAATCGTCGCCCAGACGTTTGAAAAAAAGTCCGCCATTTTCTTTCTTCCTTTCGGAGCCCATCAGCCCGGCTGCCGCTCCCCTGCGCCCGCCATCCCAGAGGCTTACCGGCAGGGGCCTGCCAAACCGTCTAAAAATCGGACAAACCGTACCTATTTTATTATTTTATCATACTCTTGGATTATTGCAATCCCTTTCTTTCCCAGGCAGGCGCGGGCCATTTCCCCAGGCCCTATCCGCCGCCCGCCTTCGCTTACGGGCCCGGGTTTTCCCCTCGGCCGGCGCTGTGCCGGGCGGCATGTGCCTCGCACCAGATGGCGCGGCTGACCCGGTCGATCTCCTCGCGGGTCGTAAAAGCGGAGGGGGCCAAACGCACGGCTCCGGTTTCCAGCGTCCCGAAATGGCGATGGGCGCTAGGCGCGCAATGCAAACCCGCGCGGCAGCATATTTTCCGCCTGTCCAGCGCCTGCGCCACCTCCTCGCTCCGCCGTCCGTCCAGGTTGAAGGAAAGCACCGGCGCGCTGAGCCGGAGATCCGGGCGGGGGGTATACAGCTTCACCCCCCGCATATCCGCCAGGCGGTCATACAGCCGGGCCATCAGCCAGATCTCCCGCTCCGCCAATTCCTGCATCCCCCGCTCGCGGACAAAGGAAATCCCCGCCTCAAGCCCGCAGATGCCGACAGTGTTGAGCGTCCCGCTCTCCAGCCGGTCGGGAAGCTCCTCTGGCTGCTGCAGCGAAAGGGACTGGCTGCCCGTCCCTCCTTCCACCAAGGCGGGCAGCAGCCGGCCGCCGCTGCAGAGCAGCGCGCCGATCCCTGCCGGGCCGTACAGCGCCTTATGGCCTGGGATACACAGGAAATCCACGTTGTCCCGCTGCATGTCTATCGGCAGAAGCCCGGCGCTTTGCGCGCCGTCAACCACAAAAGCAAGCCCGTGCCGGTGCGCCATCGCGCCGATTTCCCGTATGGGCAGGCGGGTGCCGAACACGTTGGAGGCATGGGTGCAGACAATCCCGCGTGTTTCCGGGGTAATGCACCGCTCAAAGGCCGCTACTGTCGCCGGGGTATTCCCCGGTACGACGGACGCCACGTCGTAAATCGGCGCATCCGGCGACAAGGCATATAACGGCCGCATTACGGCGTTGTGTTCCAGGTCGGAAACCACCATCCGACCTCCCTGTTTCAGCAGTCCTTTGATCACGGTGTTCAGCGCCATGGTACAGTTTTGCACAAACACCACCTTGGACGGATCCTCCAGATGAAAGAACCCGGCCAGTGCTTCACGGCAGCGGTATACCGCTGCCGAGGCCGCCATCCCCATGCTGTGACCGCTGCGGCCGGGATTGGCGCCGTAAACGGTCAGCGCCCGCTGGACGGCGCCGCGGACAGCCGCCGGCTTCGGCCAGGTAGTGGCCGCATTGTCCAAATAGATCGTCGGGTCGCCCATTCCTGAATAGGCCATCCTTGCTCCCCCTTTTCCGTAAAAATGGGGATGGGGGCACGCCGTTGAAGAGGCGAAGCCCCGCCGTGCGGGGCTCCTTCGCGTCCCGTTCCCATTTTGGGCATGGCTCCCTGCCCTGTCAGTCGGTCCACTGCTTGCTGCGGATCCGGATTCCCGCCGATTTCAGCAGGCGCTCCGCCCTTTCGGCGCCGGCGCCCTCTGGGACGGTGATGCTATAGCCGCAGCCGTTGTTGCCGTCGGCATCTATCGTCCGCCCGACATAGGCGCGGATCCCGTTATGCTCAAGCAGGGTTTTCCCGCGCATCGCGTTTGTCACCGAGCTCACGTTAAAAATCACGTTGTCCAAAACCATTCACCTCGCCGTCTGCTGTTGCGTATACCCTACTATATGCAAAAACAGCCCCATTGGTCCGGATACACGAATCGGCAGGGACGAAGGACCCCGGCAAAACGACAGACAGGGACGAGACCGTTTCCTGTCTCGTCCCTGTTCCTGATGAAGCGTATGCAAAAGAAAGCCCCCGGCTTAAGCGGGTGGAAATCTATATCTTATAAGATATTTTGGTATAGGAGAAAAGAGACCATAGATAAGAGCAGATATAGAAAGCGATGTGCGCACAAGGGGTAGAAATTCTGGAAGTAGCGGACAGTTTTTGAGCGCCGGCCTTCAACTGGCGCTCAAAAGCATTCGGACAGACGGCGCCGTCTTTTACATCAGCCCGTTGGCCTTTTTGAATTCCAGGAATTCGTCAAAGCTCATCGTTTTATCCAGCAGGCCGTCTGGCGTCAGTTCAATAACCCGGTTGGCGATGGTCTGGACAAACTGGTGGTCAAAGGAGGAAAACAGGATGTTTCCCTTAAAGTCGATCATCCCGTTGTTGACCGCCGTGATGGATTCAAGGTCCAGGTGATTGGTCGGCTGATCAAGCAGCAGGACGTTTGCGCCGAACAGCATCATGCGGGAAAGCATACAGCGCACCTTTTCGCCGCCGGACAAGACGCTGACCGGCTTAAGCACGTCGTCCCCGGAAAAGAGCATCTTGCCCAGGAAACCACGCAGGTAGGATTCGTGGGGATCGGAGGAATACTGCGCCAGCCATTCCAGGATGTTCAGATCGCAGCCCTCAAAAAACGGCGTGTTATCCTTGGGAAAATAGGACTGCGACGTGCTGACGCCCCATTTGTAACGGCCCTCGTCCGGCTCCAGCTCTCCCATCAGAATACGGAACAGGGTGGTGTTCGCAATCTCGTTCTCCCCGACAAAGGCGATCTTGTCCCCTTTATTCACCCGGAAGGAGACGTTGTTAAGCACCTTCACGCCGTCCACGGTTTTGGAAATCCCCTCCACGCTCAGGATCTCTTTACCCGCCTCGCGGTCCATCGTAAAGGAGACGAAGGGGTACCGGCGGGAGGAAGCGGGCATCTCCTCCGGCGTGAGCTTTTCAATCAGCTTGCGCCGGCTGGTCGCCTGCTTGGATTTGGACTTGTTGGCGGCGAACCGCTCAATAAAGCTTTGCAGCTCCTTGATCTTTTCCTCCGCTTTGCGGTTCTGGTCACGGATCAGGCGCTGCATCAGCTGGCTGGATTCGTACCAGAAATCGTAATTTCCGACGTAGATCTTGATCCTGTTGTAATCGACATCCACAATGTGGGTGCAGACGTTGTTTAAAAAATGACGGTCGTGGGAAACCACGATCACGGTCCCCTCGTACTCCAGGAGGAAATCCTCCAGCCAGTCGATTGAAGGGATATCCAAGCCGTTGGTCGGCTCGTCAAGCAGAATGATGTCCGGCTGGCCGAAGAGAGCCTGGGCCAGCAGCACCTTGACCTTCTGCTTTTCGGTCAGGGTGTTCATCGGCAGGTACAGCAGCTCCTGGCTGAGGCCCAGCCCCTGCAGGATCCGTCCCGCCTCGGTTTCGGCGTCCCAGCCGTTCAGCTCGGCAAACTCGCTTTCCAGCTCTGCGGCCAGGTTGCCATCCTCCTCGGAAAAATCCTCCTTGGCGTAGAGGGCGTCCTTCTGCTTCATCACCTCATACAGCCGCGGGTTTCCGCTGATCACGGTATCCAGCACCGTGTAATCGTCATAGGCAAAGTGGTTCTGCTTAAGCACCGACATCCGGGTTTTGGCATCAACCGCCACCTCGCCGGAGGACGGCTCCAGCTCGCCCGACAGGATCCGCAGGAACGTCGACTTTCCCGCGCCGTTCGCGCCGATGACCCCGTAGCAGTTGCCCGGGGTAAATTTGAGGTTGACATGGGTGAACAGGTTCTGCCCGCCGAACTGCAGGCTGAGGTCGGAAACGGTAATCATAAGTTCCTCCATTTTGCGATATACGGTCCCGGAGGGCCGAAAAGCCGCCCCGCCGGCCGCGGCGGGTTTCCCCAGCGCCGCAGCTCTCCCGGAAAAAGCGCTGTCAAGGAGGTAGTATACCATACTCCTGCCAGGTTGGGAAGGGGGGATTTTCCCCTTCTATCGGTGGGAAATACCGCCCCGGCGCTTCGGAAAAGGGCGGCTTCCGGCGCCGCTTCCCTACCGTTACGCCGCCTCGGAGGCCTCCCCTCCGTCCTGCGTCCGGAGCAATATCCCGTAGGCGGCAGCCGTCAGGTATCCTTATTCCTCACCACCCCGTTGGCGACCGCTTTACGGCGGTTCACAGGGCCCCGGCGGGCGGGCGTATCAAGGAGGCGGCCCCGGAAGTCAAAGCGGGAGCCATGGCACGGGCAGTCCCAGGTTTTTTCCTCCGGATTCCATTGCAGCTCGCAGCCCAAATGAGGACAGCGGCTGGAAACCAGGTATACCCTTCCCTGTTCATCCTTATACGCGCCGACCTTTTTGCCGTTATACCGCACCAGCCCTCCTTGGCCGGGAGCAAGGCTGTCCAGCGTTCGCCCCGGCAGATGGAGGGCCTGCCGGGTAAGGCCCGCCGCCGACTGCGCCCCATCCTCCATCAGCTGCCCTGCCGAAGCGCGCACGGGGAACCGGCGGGGGGAAAATACCGGCGCAAAAGGATTTTCCCGCCCGGTAATCCGGTCGGCCAGCAGGGAGGAAGCCACCATCGCGCCGGTCATCCCCCATTTGTTAAAGCCGCAGGCCACAAATACATGGGGCATGGACGGGGCGTATTCCCCGATGAAGGGCACGCCGTCGGCCGTGATGCAGTCCTGGGTAGACCACATGGTGCGCACGGACGCCTGGGGATACAGGAAACCCGCGCGGCGCAGCAGCCGCCCGTAGTTCCCGCCCTCCGCATTCTGCCCCGTGCGATGGCCCGACCCGCCGAACAGGAGGAGGCCCTCCGCCTCCCGGAAGCTGAACCCGCTCTCCTCCTGGTCAATGTACATTCCCTGGAGCGGGGGAGCGCCGGAAAGGGCCACGACGTACGAGCGCTGCTGGTGCATCCGCAGGAAATAATAGCCCGGCGAATTGAGGATGGGGAAATGGGTGGCGATCACCACCGCCTGCGCCCGCAGCTTCCCGCCCCGAAAGCAGACGGCGCCGTCTTCTACATTCCACACCGGCGTATCCTCGTAGATGGTCAGCTCCTGCGCCAAGGCGTGCAGGAAGCGCAGAGGGCTGAACTGCGCCTGGTCCGGGAAGCTGAGGGCCCCGGCCACCGTAAAGGGCAGCTCGGTACGATCGGTCAGCGCGGCGGGGATCCCCAGGCGGACTGCCGCCGCGGCCTCTTTTTCCAGTTCCCTAGTATCCTTCCGCGCGTAGACCAACGCCGGGCGGCGCTCAAAGGCGCAGTCAATTCCCTTTGCTTTGACCAGCGCCGCGTATTGGCGGATGGCCCGCTGGTTAGCCTGGGCATACTGCGCCGCTTTTTCTTCCCCAAAGCCGGCAATCAGGCGATTGTAAATCAGCCGGTGCTGGGAGGTGATTTTTGCCGTCGTGCCGGCGGTAACGCCGCCTCCCGCCTTTCCCCGGTCGAACACGACGACGCGGGCCCCCCGCCTCTTGAGCTCGTACGCGGTCAGAATCCCCGCCATCCCCGCGCCGATCACCGCCACATCCGTGCGGCTGCTCCCCCTCAGAGGTTCCGGCTTTGGAAGGGGCGGCCGCGTTTCCAACTGCCAAATGGATTTCATGGTGGTTGCCTGCCTTTCCATATGTTTTCCATCTTTCCTGCGTTTCCCGCGCGCTGATGCCGTCCGGCCGTGAAAAAGGGTGCCGGGCGGGCTTTACAGTTCAGTATCTCCCAAAGCGGATGAAAAACTGCGCGAAAAAAGAGGAAAAAATCGGCAAATTCCTTTTGCCTTCTGAAATCGCGAGGAGGTGGGCGGCCCGCTTTCCGGGCACAGAGCTGCGGTACGGCTTGGCAAGGCGGGCGCGGGAATACAAGACGGTGTTCCCGCTCCGGTGACCCGGCACCGAATCCATCGGGTTGCCGCATCCTGCACACATCCGGACGGATCGTCCCCAAGGAGAACGACATAGAGCCGTTAAAAGCATTGAATGCATAGCAAAGAGTTAAATTTCCCCTTGGATTTTAGCTTTTTCGTGGTTTTTTCATTTTTCCTGCAATTTATGGTTTACAATCCTGCAAAAACACGGTATAATCATCTGTCAGAGAGCCCCTGCCCGAAGGATTGCCCCCTAAAAAGGGCTTGCCCGGCGGCAGGAACGCCCGGGAAAAGCGGGACGCTGCGAAATCCCCTCCGGCCATCGGCAGGAAGGCGGGCGGCACAGCCTCTCCGGCCGATTTCCCGGCAGGCGGAGTATATGCGGATCGGCCGCCCTCCTCTGGAAAGGATTGATGCGAGAATGGGCACAAGCGGACAAAAGGCTTACCTGGTCCTTGAAAACGGGACCGTGTTTGAAGGCCGTCGGTTCGGCGCCTCAGGCGACGTGACCGGCGAAATCGTGTTTACCACCGCGATGACCGGCTATTTGGAAACCTTGACCGATCCAAGCTATTATGGGCAGATCGTCGTCC
This sequence comes from Candidatus Avimonas faecium, assembly GCA_904419005.1. Taxonomy (GTDB): domain Bacteria; phylum Bacillota; class Clostridia; order Oscillospirales; family Acutalibacteraceae; genus Avimonas; species Avimonas faecium. The sequence continues at coordinate 8,700 of CAJFQI010000013.1, forward strand.
AGACGTTTCCCCTCATCGGCAATTACGGCGTGATCCCGTCGGATTTTGAAAGCGCCTCCCCCGCGCTGAAAGCCTATATTGTGAGAGAACAGTGTCAGGAGCCCTCCAACTTCCGGAGCGAGGGTGTTCTTGGCGCTTTTTTAGAATCGGCCGGAATCGTCGGCCTGTACGGCTTGGACACCCGTGCGCTGACCCGGATTATCCGGGAATACGGGGTGATGAACGCGCGGATCGTCTCCTCTAAGCAGGAGGTGGAAGCCTGCCTCGCCTCCCTGCCCGGCTATAGGGTGGAAAACGCCGTAAACGCCGTCACCTGCCGGCAGCCGGTCCCCCCCTCCGGCAGCGGGGAGCGCCGGGTGGTGCTTTGGGACTTCGGGGCCAAGGCCAACATCCGGAGGGAGCTGGAAAAGCGCGGCTGCGCGGTGACGACCGTCCCGGCCGGGACTACGGCGGAAGAGATCGCCGCCATGGCGCCGGATGGGGTGATGCTTTCAAACGGCCCGGGCGATCCGGCCGAGAACGCGGCGATCATTGAAGAGCTGCGCCGCCTGTGCGAACGGAAACTCCCGCTGTTCGGCATCTGCTTAGGGCACCAGCTCCTCGCCCTGTCCCAGGGGGCGAAGACGGCGAAGCTCAAATACGGGCATCGCGGCGCCAACCAGCCGGTGCGGGACACCGAAACCGGGAGGGTATACATCACCAGCCAAAACCACGGGTACGCGGTGGTCACCGACTCCCTGCCGGAGAATGCGCGGCTGAGCTTTGCCAACGCCAACGACGGCACCTCGGAAGGGATTGCCTACCGCGATATGCCGGCCTTCTCCGTCCAATTCCATCCGGAGGCGTGCGGCGGGCCGCAGGATACCTCCTTCCTTTTTGACCGCTTTATCGCCATGATTGACCAATACCGCGGGCGCTGAATGGAAGCATTCGTCTTTCCGCCCTTTGCTTCCTCCTGTTCCTTCCCGCCGGACGATTCTTACAATAAAGAAAGGGATGGTCCCCTATGCCGCGCAACCCCTCGATTCACAAAATCCTCGTAATCGGCTCCGGCCCCATCGTTATCGGGCAGGCCGCCGAATTTGACTACGCCGGGACGCAGGCCTGCCGGGCCCTCAAGGAAGAGGGGCTGGAGGTTGTGCTGATCAACTCCAACCCCGCCACCATCATGACGGACAACGCCATGGCGGACAAGATCTACATCGAGCCCCTCACGCTTGATACCGTCAAACGGATCATCCGGCAGGAAAAGCCGGACAGCGTGCTGTCCACCCTCGGCGGGCAGACCGGGCTGACCCTGTCGATGCAGCTGGCCAAGGAGGGCTTCCTGGCCGAGCAGGGGGTGCAGCTCCTAGGCGCGAACCCGGAAACCATTGACAAGGCCGAGGACCGGCAGATGTTCAAGGACACCATGCTCGCGATCGGCGAGCCGGTCATCCCCTCCCTGGTGGTCAACACGGTGGAGGACGCCGTAGCCTTCGCCAATCAGCCGGGCATCGGCTACCCGCTCATCATCCGCCCCGCCTTCACCCTGGGCGGCAGCGGCGGCGGGATCGTCAATAACGAAGAGGAGCTGCGGGAGATTGCGGCCAACGGGCTGCGGCTCTCCCCCATCACCCAGGTGCTGGTGGAAAAATGCATTTCCGGCTGGAAGGAAATCGAGTTTGAGGTCATGCGGGACGGCGCCGGCAACGTCATCACCGTGTGCTCTATGGAAAATTTCGACCCGGTCGGCGTCCACACCGGGGACAGCATCGTCATCGCCCCGGCGGTCACTTTGGCGGACAAGGAATACCAAATGCTCCGCTCCGCCGCGCTCAACATCATCTCCGCCCTCAAGATTGAAGGCGGCTGCAACTGCCAGTTTGCGCTGAACCCCGACAGCTTTGAATACGCGGTGATCGAAGTGAACCCCCGTGTCTCCCGCTCCTCCGCCCTCGCCTCCAAGGCTACCGGCTATCCCATCGCCAAGGTGGCGGCCAAGATCGCTATCGGCTATACGCTGGACGAAATCCAGAACGCGGTCACAGGCAAGACCTGCGCCTGCTTTGAGCCGGCGCTGGATTATGTGGTGGTCAAGCTGCCGAAATGGCCGTTCGACAAATTCGTCTACGCCAAGCGCACCCTCGGCACCCAGATGAAGGCGACCGGGGAGGTCATGGCCATCGGGGACAGCTTTGAGCAGGCGATCATGAAGGCGGTGCGGGGCGCGGAAATTTCCCTGGACTCCCTGAACCTGCCGGCCCTCACGGCCTTGAGTACCGACGAGGTGCGCAAAAAGCTGCACGACTGCAACGACGAGCGGCTGTTCGTCGTCTTTGAGGCCATCAAGCGGGGGGTATCCTGCGAGGAAATCCATGAGATCACCAAAATCGACGAATGGTTCCTGTACAAGCTCCGCCACTTAACGGAGCTGGAACGTCAGATGGCCCGCGGGCTCACCGACGAGCTGTATGTGGAAGCGAAGAAATACGGCTATCCCGATAAGGTCATTGAGCGGATCTGCGGCGAAAAGATTGAAAATCCGCGCCCGGCGGTATTCAAAATGGTGGATACCTGCGCCGCCGAATTTGCCGCGGAAACCCCTTACTTCTACTCTACCTACGACGAGGAGAACGAGGCGGCCGAATTCATCCGGGAGCACCAAAGCGGGAAAAAGACGGTCATCGTCTTTGGCTCCGGCCCCATCCGGATCGGGCAGGGGATCGAGTTCGACTACGCCTCCGTCCACTGCGTCTGGGCGCTCAAGCAGGCGGGGTACGAGGTGGTCATCGTCAACAACAACCCCGAGACGGTCTCCACCGACTTTGATACCGCCGACCGGCTGTATTTTGAACCCTTGACCCCCGAGGACGTGATGCAGGTCATTCGCACCGAACAGCCCTGGGGCGTCGTGGTCGCCTTTGGCGGGCAGACCGCCATCAAGCTGGCCAACTTCCTTGAGGCGCAGGGTGTGCGCATTCTAGGCACCCCGGCGGACAGCATTGACGCGGCCGAGGACCGGGAGCGGTTTGACGCCCTGCTCGAAAGCCACGGCATCAAGCGGCCGAAGGGCACCACCGTCATGTGTATGCAGGATGCGCTCGCCGCCGCCAACGAGCTCGGCTATCCTGTCCTGCTGCGCCCCTCCTATGTGCTGGGCGGGCAGAATATGATCATCGCCTTCTGCGACGAGGATATCCGCGAATACATGGCGATCATCCTCTCCCACTCCATCAAAAACCCGGTGCTGATCGACAAATACCTGATGGGCATTGAGGTGGAAGTGGACGCGATCTGCGACGGGGAGGATATCCTGATCCCCGGCATCATGGAGCATATTGAGCGGGCCGGCATCCACTCGGGCGATTCGATTGCGGTCTACCCGGCCTGGAACATCAGCGGCGCACTCACCCAGAAGCTGATTGATTATACCAAAAAGCTGGCGGTTTCCCTGCATACCCAGGGGCTGGTGAATATCCAGTACGTCATCCATGAAAACGAGATCTATGTCATTGAGGTCAACCCCCGTTCCTCCCGCACCATCCCCTATATCAGCAAGGTGACCGGGGTGCCGATGGTGGACCTCGCCACCCGGGCCATGCTGGGGGAGAAGCTGGCGGACATGGGCTATGGCACCGGGCTGTACCGGGTGCCGCCGTATGTAGCGGTCAAGGTGCCGGTCTTCTCCTTTGAAAAGCTGATCGACGTGGACACCCATCTCGGCCCGGAGATGAAATCCACCGGCGAGGTGCTCGGCATCGGCAAGACGCTGGACGAGGCGCTGTACAAGGGCTTGGTCGCCGCGGGGTATCGGATGGAGAAAAACGGCGGCGTCCTGATTACGGTACGGGACACCGACAAGGTGGAAATCACCGACACCGCCCGGCGCTATGCCGAGCTGGGCTTTACCCTGTATGCCACCCATGGCACCGCTGCCGCGCTGCGGGAGGCGGGGCTCTCCGTCATCCCGGTCAGCAAGCTGCACGAGGCGGACGGGCAGGACGAGAACATCATGGAGCTGCTGGAAAGCGGCCAGCTTCAGTATATCATCTCCACCTCTTCCAAAGGCCGGCTTCCCAGCCGGGACAGCGTCAAGATCCGCCGCAAGGCGGTGGAGCTCGCCATCCCCTGCCTAACATCCATTGATACGGCCAACGCGCTGGCCAATGCCCTGCGCAGCCGGTACACCCAGAACAGCACCGAGCTGGTTGACATCAACCATATGCGCACCGAGCGGCGCTCCCTGCACTTTACCAAGATGCAGGGCTGCGGCAACGACTATATCTACTTCAACTGCTTTGAGCAGGAGATGATCAGCCCGGAATCCCTGGCCGTCTACCTCTCCGACCGGCATTTCGGCATCGGCGGGGACGGCGTAGTGCTGATCTGCCCCTCCGACGTGGCCGACGCCAAAATGCGGATGTTCAACCTTGACGGGAGCGAGGGAAAAATGTGCGGCAACGCCATCCGCTGCGTAGGCAAATACCTGTACGACCATGGGATGGTGCCCAAGACTTCCATGACCATTGAAACCCTCAGCGGGATCAAGTCCCTGACCCTGTACCTCCAAAACGGCAAGGTGGATTCGGTCACCGTCGACATGGGGGCCGCCGAGCTGGATCCGGCCAAAATCCCGGTCAAGCTGGACGGCGACCGGGTGGTGAACCGCACCGTGACGATCGGCGGCAGGGAATACGCCGTCACCTGCGTCTCTATGGGCAATCCCCACTGCGTGGTGTTCTGCGACCCCAAGGTTCCGCTGGACACCCTAAAGCTTGAGGAGCTTGGCCCGCAGTTCGAATTCGACCCGCTCTTCCCGGAGCGGGTGAACACCGAATTCGTCACCGTGCTCGGCCGCACCTCCCTAAAGATGCGGGTGTGGGAACGGGGCAGCGGCGAAACCTGGGCCTGCGGGACCGGCGCCTGCGCCTCGGCCGTGGCCGCGGTGCTCAACGGCTACTGCCTGCCGGACGAGGATATCACCGTCAAGCTCAAGGGCGGCGACCTGATGATCCGCTATACGGGCGACACGGTGTACATGACCGGCAAGGCCGCCAAGGTCTTTGAGGGGGACGTGGAGATTTAACAAGAGGAACGACGACGCGCCCGATTGGAAAGGAGAATCCGCTGTGAAAATCAACCGGCATTATGGAGAACTCAAGGACAGCTACCTGTTTTCAACCATCGCCCATAAGGTGGCGGCCTATTCTGCCGCCCACCCGGATAAAAACATTATCCGCCTGGGGATCGGGGACGTGACCCTTCCCCTCTGCCCGGCGGTCGTGGAGGCCATGCAGGCCGCGGTGGCCGAGATGGGGAAAAAGGAAACCTTCCGCGGCTACGGCCCGGAGCAGGGATACGACTTCCTGGCCGAGGCGGTGGCCGGCTACTACGGGGAGCGCGGGATCCGGCTCGACCGGTCGGAGATTTTTATCAGCGACGGGGCCAAGAGCGACCTCGGCAACATCCTCGACCTGTTTGACCAGGACAACACCGTGCTGATCCCCGACCCGGTTTATCCGGTGTACGTCGACACCAACCTCATGGCGGGGCGGACGATCCGGTATATGGACGCCAACGCCGAAAACGGCTTCCTGCCCCTGCCGGATGAAGCGGTCAAGGCCGATATCGTCTACCTCTGCTCCCCCAACAACCCCACTGGCGCGGTATACAGCCGGGAGCAGCTCCAGCGCTGGGTGGATTATGCGCAGGACTGCGGGGCTGTCATCCTGTTTGACGCCGCCTACGAAGCCTTTGTGCAGGATCCCGCCCTTCCCCGCTCCATCTTTGAGCTGGAGGGGGCCAAAGGATGCGCGATCGAATTCTGTTCCTTCTCCAAAACGGCCGGCTTTACCGGCACCCGCTGCGGGTATACCGTCGTCCCGCAGGAGCTGAAGCGGGACGGCATGTCCCTGAATGCGATGTGGCTGCGCCGGCAGACCACCAAATTCAACGGCGTTCCCTACATCGTCCAGCGGGGCGCTGCGGCGGTCTTTACCCCGGAGGGGCAGCGGCAAATCAAGGAGAACATCGCCTATTACCGGGAAAACGCCCGGATTATCGCCGGCGCCCTGCGGGAGCGCGGCGTCTGGTTCACCGGCGGGGAAAATTCCCCCTACATCTGGCTGAAATGCCCGGACGGGCTAGGATCCTGGGACTATTTTGACCGCCTGCTGACCGAAGCCAATGTGGTGGGCACCCCCGGCGAGGGCTTCGGGAAAAACGGCGAGGGCTTTTTCCGCCTGACCGCGTTCGGCGACCGCGCCAACACCGAAGAGGCTGTCCGCCGGCTCGCCAGGCTGTAGAGCTCCCCCCTCTATCCAAGCCAAAGAGAAAGCCGCCGTATGGCGGAATTCCGCAGCGAAAGTTAAACCGGGTGAAGCCTTATGCGCTTCACCCGGTTTATTTTTGCTTTCCGAAGGGATGAAAACCCGCTGTAACGCTTATTGGTCTGTGTTTGCCAAGATATCAGAAGAAGACGTCCTCACCATTTCCAGCTGCCTAAAAGTTGATCTACAACCTTATCCATTCTTTGTTGCATATGTTCGGGAACCTTGAAGATATTCAAAAATAAATCTTCATCGCTATTCGTTTCCTCCCCTTTTGGGGCAAACCATGATACATAAGGAGCCACATCCGTCGGGCATATACTCTTTATTAAATAATAGTCGGTCAAAATTACAATATTTTCAGAAAGATCATGGGAACCATCGTCCATATGAATATCTGCATTTATCATTGCATCGGTAAATTGATGGGTGTATTCATGCAGCAGCATAAAGAAAGTATTGTCCAATTTATCAATAGACAAAGGATAGGGTACTGCGGCAGAGAAGCAGTCCGGTATCCCCTGAATGCCTCTGCCGTTTTTTGTTATACTGAAAGAAAGCCAAGCTTTTGCGGATTTTTTATAATAATCAAACAGAAAGCCGTATTGGTCTATTTTGCTGCGCAAAGCTTCTTCAATCAGCAAACGATTTGCTTTCTCTTTATCGAATTGTTTATCCCAAAACTCAAAATATTTGGTTGAATGCTTGGTAAGTACGTCAACAAATGGATATACAAAGAGCGATTGATCGTCCTCGTTAAATCTATGATACTCCCTCAATAATGAAACGAATTCTTCCATGCTTTGAGCAAAGAAAGGAAGAAAATTAATAATCCCCAGCCTATCAAAATTTTGGTTGTAATATGTAACAGCGGATTGAGGGAGAAAAATCGGATCATCCTGTATCGCCAAACTCATTTTTTCAATATATGGTTCGGAAAACAAATCGGACGGATTGTCCACTTTTATGTGCGCCAATATATGAAACACCAAATCCACATGTTTTTGATAAAGGAAATCCATGTCCAAATGAAATTTCACCTCGCACAATACAAATAATACATACATTGTAACAGACAAAGGTGGCAGAACACAAGGTTCTGCCACATGAAAAGAATATTACCGCGCGTTATTAGGGCGGCCTTTTCCTTGGTTTTGCGGGATAGCGGTTCCCGCTTCTATGCGACCTCCAAGCGGACAAATGTCTTCTGAAAGGCCGTGCGGAATTGCAGCGTTACCGCGCCAGGCATTTGCAGCTCTTCCCGGTCCAGCGCTTCGTCGGAAGCGGCATAGCCCTTCAGCACAATGGCATCCCCCTGCCGCTCCGCCTGATACCAGCCGCTCTGGGCATAAAAGTCGAACCACTCGTCCGGGGCGCCCGATACCTCGTATTCTACGCCGGCGTACAGCTCCGGGACCGGGAGGCCCGTTACCCTGGCATCGTCCAATAGATGCTGGGGGAAAAGCAGGCGAAAGGAGGATGCCGGCGCCTTTTCGTCATAAAAAAGCTCCCCGTACATACCGCTGAAATAATACAGCCCGCTTTCCCCACCGGTATAGCGCAGGCAATAATAATCCTTTTGCCCCTGCCGGCCCGCCGGCTCCTGCGCCAGGAAAAGGGCGTAATCCTTCTCGGACAACACCTCGGTTTCCTCCGCCTTGACCCGCTCCACCTCGTCAAACAGCTCCACATAAGAACCGGCATAGCGGAAGGTCATAAAGCCGGAGCTGTCCAGCGCCTGCGTTTCCGCCCGGGTAACGGGGATATCCAGCCGCAGCAGATTCCCCGTAAACAGGGCGCGGGCTGCCATATAATCCATGCTGCGGGTGCCGCTGCAGCCGGCTGTTAAGCATAGGATCCCGGCTGCAAGCAGCAGGGACGCCATCTTCCTGCGCATTTTCATACCGATCCCCTCCCGTTGTTTCCGGTCGAGCCTGTTTTCCTCCAATAGGTTCTGCCATGTAATCCAAGGCTTTTTCCCTTATTCGGCGAATAGATTGATTTTTATTGCAAATTATCTAATTAAAAGTGTAAAATATTTATCTATAATTTTCAACATCTGTCCTCGACAAAGAACGCGACCCTTTTTCAGCGCTTTCGCCTTTTTTGCCGCCTTTTCCTCAGCCGCCTATCCCGCCGTCCTCCTGCCCCTGCCAAAATTCCCGGATTTCCCGTTCCAGCGCCTCCGGCGTATGGACCAGGCGACAGCCGTGCCAATGCTCCGGAAACAGGCGCAGATAGGCGGGGGAAGCAAAGCGGTCGTCAACCAGCACCACCACGCCGCGATCCTCCTCCCCCCGGATGACCCGGCCGGCCGCCTGCAGCACCTTGTTCATGCCGGGGTATTGGTAGGCGAATTCGTAGCCCGTCCCCCCGTTGCGGTTATAGTAGTCCCGGATGCGGTTCTGCTCCCTGCCGATCTGGGGAAGCCCCACCCCCACCACGACCGTGCCGATGAGCCGGTCGCCCTTGAGGTCGATCCCCTCCGAATAGATGCCGCCCAGCACGCAGAAGCCCACCAGCGTTTGCGCATTCGTCCGGTCAAACCGCGCAAGGAAGGCCTCCCTCTCCTCCTCGCTCATCCCGCTTTGCTGTAGGAGGGTATCCACCCCCGGATACAAGGAGGAAAAGGCCTCGTACACCTCGTTCATATATTGATAGGAGGGGAAATAGACCATATAGTTGCCGGTCTTGGCCTGTACGGTACGGGCAATCAGCTCCGCGATCGGGCGGAGGCTGGCTTCCCGGTCCCGGTAGCGGGTGCTGACCCGGTCGGCGACCAGCAGCTTGAGGTGGTCCCGCTCAAAGGGCGAGGGAAGGGCCAGACGGCGGGAATCCTCGTCTCCCCCCAGCACGGCGGAAAAATAGGTAAGCGGGGTAAGGGTGGCGGAGAAGAACACGGCCGCCCGCCCGCGGTCAAGCGCCGCCCGGATCAGGCCGGAGGGGTCAAGGCAGCAGAGCTTGACCGTCACCTCGCTGCCCCACGCCTCCACCGCTGTCAGGTATTTTTCATCGTACAGCTCCAGGATCTTCAGGTACAGCAGCGCGTCAAAATACAACTGAAGGAGATCCGGCTCGTCGGGGGAATCGGGGTGCCGTTTGAAAAAGCCTTCGCATTCCTCGGTAAAGCGCACAAGCGCCCTGCCCAGCTCGTCCGGAGGCAGGAGCTGCTCCACATACCGCTGATCCCCGCACTGCTTGCGCAAGGCGATAAATTCCTCGTTGACGGCGCCGAGAGCCCGGGACATGGCCTTGTCCTGCGAAGCAATACGGCGCTTGAGTTCCAGGAACATGGCCTTTTCCAAGCCGGCAGAATACATCTCCCGCGCGCGGTCCACCAGATTATGCGCTTCGTCAATCAGAAAGGCGTATTCGCCCCGCCCTTCCGCAAAAAAGCGCTTGAGGTACATCATCGGGTCAAACAGGTAATTGTAGTCGCAGATGACGCCGTCGCACCAAAGGGACAGGTCCAGCGCCAGCTCAAACGGGCAGACGCGTCCCTGCCGCGCCGCCTGCTCAATCCGTTCCCTGGTCATATGGTCTTCCGACTGCAGCAGCGCAAACAGCACGTCGTTGACCCGGTCGTAATGGCCGTCCGCATAAGGGCATTGCTCCGGGTTGCAGGCGGTTTCGTCCAGAAAGCAGATCTTATCCTTGGCGGTCAGAGTAACGGTTTTCAAGGCCAAGCCGCTTTCCCGCATATGGGCGAAGGCCTCCTCCGCGACCTGGCGGGTGATGGTTTTGGCCGTGAGGTAAAAAATCTTGGCGATGTACCCTTCCCCCATCGCCTTGACCGAGGGAAACAGGGTCGAAATCGTCTTGCCGATGCCGGTCGGCGCCTGGCAGAAGGCGGTCCCCTCCTCCACAATCGTGCGGTACGTCGTCACCGCCAGGGAACGCTGCCCCCGGCGGTAGGACGGGAAGGGAAAGGGCAGCGCTGCAATGGATGCGTTCCGCTTCTCGGCCCATTCGCAGGAAAAATCCGCCCATTTTTTATAACGGGCCAGCAGGTCCTCATACGCCGCCGCCAGCTCCTCGGCGGTAAACGTCCGGATGAACCGCTTGGTCCCGTCCGGATCGCCGAATTCGCCGACATGCACATAGGTAAGCTGTACATCCATCCGCTCCCGATCGTTTTGGAGCGCGTAAAAATAAGCGTAGCACATCGCCTGCGCCCAATGAAGACGGTTGTAATCCTCCTCTATGGCCGCGAGATCCAGACGGGTGGTCTTGATCTCGTCAACCGCCGCCGTCTCCTCCTGCGTGATGATCCCGTCGGCGCGGCCCTCTACGGTAAAGGCGATCCCCTCGTACTCCTGCGTATGGCGGAAAAAAACTTCCGCCTGGTAGTACTCCCCCCCCGCTTTCTGGATCCGGCGGTGGATGCGGCTGCCTTCCTGCGCGCGGTCCATCCCGCCGGAGCGGTTATCAATGCTGCCGCCGCGCAGGACGAATTCCACCAACTGCCGTACCGACAGCTTGACGTTTTTTTCCACACGACGGCCTCCCATTGCGTTGGTTTATTTTTGCACAGGTGTTTTCATTTTTATTATACCACAAAAGCGGAGGGGAGAACAATAGTTTCTCTCCTCCGCTTTTGTGGTATAAGCAGTACGGCAAGGCCGGACCGCGCAACAGGGAACCCGGGCCCAAAAACCTGGGAACCCGGACAAGATAAGCGACTGGCTGCTTTGGCGTCATTCCCAGGTCTTCCACACCTCCGGCCGATACCCGACGGTCGCCTGGCGGCCGTTGCGGACGATCGGCGTGCGCAGCAGCCGGGGATTCTCCAGCAGCTTGGCCTGTTTATCCGCGTCGTACGCCAGATACCGCAAAAGGGCCGCGTCCGGCGCCGTATCGTCCACCAAGGCATCAAGGCCGCCGACAGCGGATTGGACGCTGGCCAGCTCCCCCTTGCTCAGCCCCTTTTTCAGCAGGTCAACGCTTTGGAACCGGATTCCCCGTTCTTTGAAATACCGCTCCGCTTTCTTGGTATCAAAGCATTTGGCTTTCCCAAAGATCTGGATATTCATTGATGTAGTTTCCCCCAAAACGGTTAAAGGGGCCGCCGCAAGCCCACTGCGGCGGCCCCTTTGATATGCAGACGAACGACCCCGCCGGCTTATTCCACCGGCCGGTCGGAAGCCGCCAGCTCAAATTCCTCCTCCATCTCCTTGGAGGGCTTTTTGCCCAGCAAACTGACGACGAGAATGGCCACGCAGGCCACCAGGAAGGAGGGCAGAAGCTCGTAAATCTCCCAGACGCCGCCCAAGGGATTAAGCAGGAATTTCCAGACGAACACCATGACTCCGCCCGAAAGCATCCCCGCAAAAGCTCCCCAGAGGGTCGTCCGCTTCCAAAACAGGGCGAACAGGATTACCGGGCCGAACGCCGCGCCGAAGCCGGCCCAGGCAAAGGAAACGATCTCAAAAATCGAGCTGTCCGGATCCAAAGCCAGGATTGCGCCGATCACCGCGATGACAATTACCGTGATACGGGAAATCCACATGACGGTTTTATCGCTCGCCTTTTTGTAAATCAGGCCCTTGACAAAGTTCTGCGATACGCTGGAGGAAGCCACCAGCAGCTGGGAATCGGAGGTGGACATCGTAGCGGCCAGGATACCCGCCAGGATCAATCCCGCAATCAGCGCGGTGACGATACCGTTGCTGCCAAGGATTTCCGATATCTTGATAAAGATGGTTTCCGCTTCGGCGCTGGTGGTAAATTCGCCGGGCAGCATCGCCGACCCGACAATGCCGATCACCACCGCCGCCGCCAGGGAAATCACCACCCAGACCGTGGCGATCCGGCGGGAGGTTTTGAGCTCGCGCGGGTTGCGGATAGCCATAAACCGCAGCAGGACATGGGGCATTCCAAAATAGCCAAGGCCCCACGCGATCATTGAGCAGATCTTCAGCGCGCCATAGGGAGCCGCCTCGCCGGTGGACGGGTTATAGGTCTGAATCATGCTCAAGAAGCCGGGCATAGACCGGGCGTTGTCAATCACCGCGCCGACGCCGCCGGCCGATACCACGCCGAAAACCAGAATGATCACCAGCGCGCTCGACATCAGGAAGCCCTGGATGGTGTCGGTGGTGCTTTCCGCCAAAAAGCCGCCGATGGCCGTATACAGCACGATGACCAGGGCGCTGATCAGCATGGCTGCCGTATAATTGAGGCCGAAAATGCTCTGGAACAGGCGGCCGCAGGCGGCAAATCCCGACGCGGTATAGGGGACGAAAAAGACCAGGATGACGATGGCCGAAATGCTCATCAGCACCTTGTTCTTGTCGTGAAAGCGGTTAGAGAAAAAGTCCGGGATGGTGATGGAGTTCCCTGCCACCACCGTATACCGGCGGAGCCGCTTAGCCACAACCAGCCAGTTGACATAGGTGCCGACCGCCAGGCCGATCGCCGTCCAGCCGGCATCCGCAAAACCGGTCAGGTAGGCAAGGCCCGGCAGCCCCATCAGCAGCCAGCTGCTCATGTCCGAAGCCTCCGCGCTCATGGCGGTAACCAGCGGGCTCAGTCCCCGGCCGCCCAGGTAGAATTCACCTGCCGTTTTGCTTTTCCGCGCGTATAAGACCCCTACTACCAGCACCAGGACCATATATAAGGCCATGGCGATCAGCATACAAATATGTTCCGTTGTCACGCATTCTCCTCCTCTAATACTTTTTCCTCCAGGGGGTTATTTGTCGCCTGTCCCATCGCGTCTGCCCGGCTTTTTAATCGCGTCCCAATACGCCTTATAGGCCTGCTCGTTTTTGTTGTTGCCCGGCACATAGTACACTTTGTCCTTGATGGCGTCCGGCAGATACTGCTGCTCCACCCAGCTGCCGGGGAAATCGTGCGGATACAGATAAAACTGACCTTTGCGCTCCGCGTCCTCCCCATCATAGTGCTTGTTCTGAAGCTGGCGGGGGATCGGGCCGGAGATGCCGGCCTGCACGTCCGCCATCGCGGCATGGAACGCGTTGGCCGCCGCGTTGGACTTGGGAGCGTTGCACACCATGATGACCGCACAGGACAAGGGATGGAGCGCTTCGGGCAGGCCGACCTGCATCGCCGCGTCCACCGCCGCCTTGACGATGGGGATGATCATGGGATAGGCCAGGCCGACATCCTCGCAGGCACAGACCATCAGCCGCCGGCAGGCGGAGGGCAGGTCCCCCGCATTAAGCAGGCGGGCCAGGTAATGGATCGCCGCGTTGGGGTCGGAGCCGCGCATCGACTTCTGGTAGGCGGAGACGATGTCGTAATGCTCGTCCCCATCCCGGTCGTACCGCATCGCGCTGCGCTGGGCCAGCTGGTCGGCCAGGTCCGCGGTAATATGCAGGGCTCCTTCCGCATCCGGGGACGCCGCCAGGGTGCAGAGCTCCACCGCGTTGATCGCCTTGCGGACATCCCCGCCGCAGGCGGTGGCAATATGCTTCAACGCCTCCGGCTCTACGGAAATGGACAGGGACTGCTCCGTTTCCAAAAAGCGGAAGGCCCGCTCCACCGCCCGCTCAATATCCGCCGGCTCCACCGATTTGAATTCAAACACCGTCGAACGGCTCAAAATCGCGCTGTAGACGTAAAAATACGGGTTCTCCGTCGTGGAGGCGATCAGGGTGATCCGCCCATTTTCAATATGCTCGAGCAGCGTCTGCTGCTGCTTTTTGTTGAAATACTGGATCTCGTCCAGATATAGGAGCACCCCGTTGACCGCCGCCAGGGTATCCAGCTCCTCAACCACCGCCTTGATATCGGCGGTAGACGCAGTGGTACCGTTCAGCCGGTGGAGGCGCATATCCGTCTTCCGGGCGATAATCCGGGCCAGCGTGGTTTTTCCCACGCCGGACGGCCCGTAGAATATCAAATTGGGGATGCGGCCCGAATCAATGATCCCCCGCAGCGCCTTCCCGGGCGCCAGCAGGTGACGCTGGCCCACCATGTCGTCCAGCGTCTCGGGCCGCAGCCGGTCGGCAAGCGGCGCAGCCAAGCAAACCACTCCTTTTCCCATAGGGTTTCAAGCAATGGCGCTGCGGAATCAGCCTTCCCGCGCCTGGACGGCCGCCGAACGGCATACGGTAAAGAACTCAAACGCACGGCGGATGCTTTCATCCCAAAAATCCCAGTCGTGGCCTCCCGGCCATTCCTCATAGGTGTGGGCGATCCCCAGCGATTCCAGATGCCGGCGGAAGCGCTGGTGGTCCTCATACATAAAGTCGGATTGCCCGCAGGTGATGTACAGCGGAGGGCAGCCCCCCTGCTTCGCCAGGCGCTCAGCCAGGAAAAACAGGTCGTTTTCCGGCGCAAACTGACCGCCGCTGATCCCGACCGTTTCATTAGGCGGCCAGCCTCCCGCCTCCAGACGGGAGCGGGCGTCCACGGCGCCGGAAAAGCTTGCGGCACCAGCATACGCTCCCGGCTGGCGGAAAGCCGCCTTGAGCGCGCCGTAACCGCCCATAGAAAGTCCGGCGATAAAGGTGTCTTCCGGTTTGCCCGAAAGACGGAACATCTTCTGGCAAAGGGCAGGAAGCTCCTGCGCTATATAGGTATAATATTTTAGGCCGTAGGCCATATCGGAGTAAAAGCTGCGCTGCACCTCCGGCATCACCACGGCAAAGCCGGCCTGTTCGGCGTAATAATCCACCCGGCTGCGGCGCAGCCACGCTGAGTAGTTATCCGAAAGCCCGTGCAGGAGGTACAGCACAGGCATATCCTCCGCGGGACGGCCTTCCGCCGGCAGCACAACCGCCAGAGAGGTCATCATTTGCAGGGATTCCGAAAAGATCGTTCCTTCAAAAACAGCCATGGCGACGGCTCCTTTCCCGAACGATCAATACAACGGATACTTCGCGCACAGCTCGTTGACGCCCGCGCGGATGGCGTCGGCCCTGCCCTCAAAATCTTGGACCGCATCGGCAATAAAGCCCGCGATCCGGTCCATATCCGCTTCCTTGAGCCCGCGGCTGGTCACCGCCGGGGTGCCGATGCGGATACCGCTGGTCACGAAGGGGGAAAGCGGCTCGTTGGGGATGGTGTTCTTGTTGACGGTGATATACACCTCATCCAGTCGGTGCTCCAGCTCCTTGCCGGTGATGCCGGTCTCCCGCAGGTCCATCAGCATCAGGTGGTTGTCGGTGCCGCCCGAAACCAGCTTCAGCCCGCGGTCCGTCAGCCCCTTGGCCAGCGCGGCGGCGTTGAGCCGGATCTGGTGCTGGTACGCCTTGAACTCGTCGGTCAGCGCTTCGCCGAAGCAGACCGCCTTGGCCGCGATCACATGCATCAGCGGGCCGCCCTGGGAGCCCGGGAACACCGCCTTGTCAATCGCCTTGGCATATTCCTGCTTGCAGAGAATCATGCCGCCCCGGGGGCCGCGCAGGGTTTTATGGGTGGTGGTGGTCACCACGTCGCAGTAGGGCACAGGGTTCATATGCTCCCCGGCCGCAACCAGGCCGGCAATGTGGGCCATGTCCACCATCAGCAGCGCGCCGCAGGCATCCGCGATTTCACGCAGCTTATCAAACCGGATTTCACGGGCATAGGCACTCGCCCCGGCAACAATCAGCTTGGGCTTGACCTCCATGGCCTGGGCCATCAGCTTGTCATAATCAATATAGCCGGTTTCCTCATCCACACCGTAGGGCACAAAGTTGTACAGCGCGCCGGAAAAATTCACCGGGGAGCCGTGGGTCAGGTGCCCGCCGTGGGCCAGGTTCATCCCCAGGACGGTGTCGCCTGGCTTAATCAGGGCAAAATACGCCGCCTGGTTGGCCTGCGCGCCGGAATGGGGCTGGACGTTCGCATGCTCGGCCCCAAACAGCCGGCAGGCGCGCTCCCGCGCGATATTCTCCACCACGTCCACGCACTGGCAGCCGCCGTAATACCGCTTGCCCGGATAGCCCTCCGCGTATTTGTTGGTCAGCACGCTGCCCATCGCGGCCATCACCGCCGGGGAAACGATGTTTTCCGAGGCGATTAGCTCAAGGTTGCGGCGCTGGCGCAGCAGCTCCTGCTGCATGGCTTGTCCGACCTCCGGATCCGCCTGCTCGACGAAACCGATGGTATCCATCATGTTGGAGTACATAGGCTTATCTCCTTTTCAATTGGGATGAAACAATAATTGCTTCTATAATAGCACTTTGGCACGGTTTTCCGCAAGAGAAAAGCCGGAACTTTTCCGTCCCGGCCCCAAAAAATCTGCAAGCCCCGCGTCCCCTATCGGCGGAGCGCGTCCACGTCTCCTCCGTCAGGCCCGTCCAGCCACCGCCGCAGAGGGAGCCAAAGCGCCTGCTTTTCCTCCAGCCGCATCGCCCGCGCCGGACTGGTTGAGGGCAGCGCGATCTTCGTCAGCCGCGCCCACGGATCCGGCTTTACCAGCTTAGCATACAGTGTGGACGCACCCTGCGAGTTAAAAAAGACGGCCTCAAGATCCGGGCAGCGGGCAGCCAAGGACGCAAAATCGTTCGGCCACGGCTTTCGGATCGTCGCGTCGGCGCTCCCGCGCCGCTCGCATTCCCGCAGCACATCCCAGAGGGCGATCCCCTTCTCCAAAAGAAAAGCCGTCCGTTCGGCATAGGCGGCCGGCGCCGGCCGCCCCCAAAGGCCGAACAGGATCCGCCAGAACGCATTCTGCGGGTTGCCGTAGTATTCCTGTTTCTCCAAGGACTGCACCGAAGGCATGGTGCCCAGAATCAGCACCCGCGCGTCCTCCCACGCGACCGGCAAAAGCCCCTGCGGCATACCGTCCCCTCCTTTGCTTATTCGTACCGCGCCAAAAGCGAAGCGGCCAGGGCGGCCGGCCCTCTTCCGCCGGCGCGCATCCTCCACCGGCCAGCAGCAGCACACGGCCGCTTCCACATAAAAGCAGCGTGCGGTATCCCCCCTTCCCAGATAAGAGGATATTGCCGTGGCGCAGATCCCCGTACGGGAGAAGCCGCCGCGGCAGGCCGATGTGCACCGGCCGTTTTTGCTATTTTACCAAAAGGCGGCCCCGGCGGCAAGGGGGCAAGCGGGGAAACACCTCCCCTCTCCGCCCGGGCCGGGAGGGGGAGACAAATCGCGGAAACTATGGTACAATATCCGACAGAAACCGACCGCGCCGAAAAAGCCTTCGGCCGCGAAGGGAATACCCGAGAAAACGCCCCGCCGGGCGGAGGGCCGCCGGGCGGCTGCCAAAGGAGAGAAACTTCCCATGAAAAAAGCCAGCGCACCGAAGCCGGCCGGGGCCGGCCAAAAGCTTTCAAAAAAGGAAATGGAGAAGCGCCGTGCCGCCGCGCTCCGGGCGGTGGAGGCGCTGAAGGAGCGGTATCCGGAGGGGATCTGCTTCCTGCAGTACCGTGAGCCGCTCCAGCTCCTGATTGCCACCCGGCTTTCCGCCCAGTGCACCGACGCGCGGGTCAACCTGGTCACCCCCGCGCTGTTCGCCCGGTTCCCCACCCTGGACGATTTTGCCGACGCCAACCCGGAGGAGGTGGGCGGGTACATCCGCTCCTGCGGCCTTTACAAAACCAAGGCGAGGGATATCGTGGCTATGGCCAGAATGCTGCGGGAGGATTACGGCGGCGTCGTTCCGGACACCGTGGAAGAGCTGGTGAAGCTCCCCGGCGTGGGACGAAAAACCGCCAACCTGGTGTGCGGCGACATCTACGGCAAGCCCGCCGTGGTGACCGACACCCACTGCATCCGGATTGCGAACCGCCTGGGCCTGGTGGACACCAAGGACCCGTATAAGGTGGAAATGCAGCTCCGGGACCTTCTGCCGCCGGAGGAAAGCAACGATTTCTGCCACCGGCTGGTTCTGTTTGGGCGGGACATCTGCTCCGCCCGTTCCCCCCGCTGCGGGGAATGCCCGCTGGCGGACGGGTGTCCCGGAAAGGCGCAGGAGAACGGCTAGAAGCCTACGACCGATATATAAACGAGAAAGGGAACGGCAAACGTTGCGCTTGCCGCTCCCTTTTCGCTTTTCCCGCAGGCGGGCGACGGCGCATCAAGCGGTCAAGCCACACTGTCAGCGCCGGCTTATTCCGCCAGCTTCTGCGCCCGATGCTCCGCCGCTTCGGCCTCCCGCAGCTTCCCGCCGGGGATCACCGTAAGCCGTGGCTCCTCCCGTTCGCCCGCGGTCAGCCTAGCACGGCAGCGGGTATAGACCGGCGCTGCAATCAGGCTGAGGAATCCCCACAGCACGCTGTACAGCAAGCAGACCTGCCCCTTGATGTTCAGAAACATCCCGCTGTAATCCCATACGTTGAGCTTCAGCTTCAGGTTAAACAGGCAGCCGCTGAAAAATTCCACCGCCGTCACCGCCAGCGCGCACAGGGTGCAGCGCTGGAACAGGCCCCGGCGGCAGAAGGAATGGATCCTGCCGATCAGGTTGAAGCAGGCCCCTCCGACAAAAAACATGCTCCAATGGGAATATCCTCTCCACAAGACCTCTATAATGTTATACAGAAAGCCGCCGATGCAAAACAGGCAAACGCTGCATTTTACCTCCTTGGCCACCGACTTTCCATTGAGCTTTTGCATTGGAAATCCGCCCTTCCCGCATCTCGCCAAATAGGGGCCGCCTGCCCGACGGCCCTTTCCCTGTTAAGATGCCCGGATGAGGAGCGGATTTCCCCGTAAGTTTTTGCCACGACCGTTTCGTGAAAATACCCGGATATTCTGTTATGCTTTCCTTTTTGGTCCATGCCTGCGGGATATCCGCCCATCTTAATGGATTTTTCTTAATTTTTTCTTGCTTTTTATCTTCGCTTTTCCGTCCGCTTATGCTATGATGAAAAATGGTTGGGAAAATGCATCATCGCCCTCTTGGGGCCTTGGCGGCGCGAAGACGGACGGCCGTTTCCGTCCGGTGTGCTTTCAACAAGCAAGGAGGCGACCAACCATGTCCAGCAAGGCAGAAAAGTCCCGCTTTTTCAAAAATCCTACGGGAATGCGGCAAAGACGCCGAGGCAATAGCGGGAGCCAATCCAATGACCGGGAGAGGGCCGCATCGTTTGGGAGAGCCCTGATTACCGGCTTTTTCATCGGCATCGGCGCCATTGCGCCGGGCATCAGCGGCGGGGCCATCGCGGTGATTTTCGGGCTTTACGACCGGATCGCGGATGCTGTCGCCCATTTCTACCGCGGCTTCCGGGAAAAAATGCGGTTTCTTCTCCCCTTATGCTTGGGAGGCGGGGCAGGCGTATTGCTTTTCAGCCGGATGATTTCCTGGCTTTTTGCCCACTACAACACGCCGGTGCGGATCCTGTTTATCGGCCTGATGGCCGGCACGCTCCCTTCCCTTTTCCGCACGGCGGCCAAGGAAGGCTTCCGCCGCCGGTACCTGCTGGCTTTCTTCGCGGCGGCGGCCGCCACGGCGGCGCTTGGGCGGAGCGACGGCGTGGCGGTGCTGGGCGGCACCATCACCCTCTCTTTTCCGGTCCTAGCCGCCTGCGGGGCGGTAATCGGGTTCGGCACCATCGTGCCGGGCGTCAGCTCGTCGTTTCTGCTGATGGCGGCCGGGCTATACGAGCCGCTGATGCAGATTCTCACCTCTTTAGAGGGAAAAAAGCTCCTCCCGCTGGGGCTGGGATTCGCGCTGTTTGTCCTGCTCTTCGCCAAAGCAGTCAGCTACCTGTACCTCAGGGCCTACGGCTGGACCAGCTTTACGGTCGCCGGCCTGCTGGTCGGCTCCATTGTCCCAGTCATCCCCGCGCAGATCCCTTTGGATTGGTTTACGGCGGGGGCCTGCCTGCTGGCCGTTTCCGGCGGCTGGCTGTCCTGGTACCTGCTCAAGCAAAAAGAGGACGACGGAGCTATGCATTCATAATTTGCTATAATGATACAAGCGTTCCCGCCGGGTGCCACGGCCGGAGGAACACAGGAGGAAACATGGAAAACGCAAAGGAACGCAACACCCCCATGCCAGCGCCGTCCGCGGCGGCCCCGGCCGAGCCGGAGGCGGTGCCGACGGTTCCCGAAAAGCAGGCGGCCGACGGGAGGTTCCGCTTCGGCCGCAGAGGAAGGCCGCCGCGCAAGCCGACCTCCCAGATCAAGCTGGATTATTATACCCTGTTTTGGGTCTTTTTTATCGGATGCTTTGCGGGCGTCGTCCTGGAAACCGGCTGGTGCCTTCTGACCCGCCACCATTTTGAAAGCCGGGTCGGCGTCATCTACGGCCCGTTCAACCCGGTATACGGCTTTGGGGCCGTGCTGCTCACCGTATGCCTGAAATGGCTCAGCGATAAGCGGGATCTGTGGATTTTTCTCGGCAGCGCGGTGCTGGGCGGCGCATTTGAGTATTTATGCAGCCTGTTCCAGGAGCTGGCGTTCGGCACCGTTTCCTGGGAATACAGCAAAACCCAATTCAACTTCGGCGGACGCACCAACGTCATGTATGCCTTTATGTGGGGGCTGCTCGGCCTGCTGTGGGTCAAGGAGTTTTTCCCCCGCCTGTACACCCTCATTGAAAAGATCCCCAAGAAAGCCGGCACGATCCTGACGGCGGTGCTCACGGTGTTCATGGTGCTGAACATGCTGATTTCCGCGATGGCTGTGGAACGGCAGTCCCAGCGCCGGATGGGCGTGCCCGCTACCAACCCGATCAGCCAATTTTTAGACGAGCATTACCCGGACGAGTTTCTGGAAAAGATCTATCCAAACATGATGGTCGTGGAAACTCTGCCGCAATAGGATACAGCAAGGGAGGCACCGCGGCGGCGCGGCGTCTCCCTTGCTGTCCATCCAGCTTTGCCGGCTTCAGCCCCGATGGGCGCGGCTTGCAGGAGCCGGCCTCCCTTGATACGGCAGGGACGGGAGCGCGGAAGCCGAAAATGCGCCGCCAAGTTGCAGCCTGGTAAAGTATGTGGTATACTAAGCGGTATACTAAGGACGTTTTACTGCAAGAATACTGTTAAAAACAACCGGGCCCAACCGGATAAGGTCGTGTTTTTCTTGTCCCAAAAAGCACCGTCTTCTAACGCGCCTCTGAATGCGCCTCCCACCCGAAAAGTGAAGAGAAAGCATCCGGTTTTGAAGGCCTTTATCACCGCTTTCTTAGCTGGCTTGGCGGTATGCAGCGTCGTATTGGCTCTGCGGATTGACACTCTGTGCGGAAACCCCTGCGCCCCTTTCTTTGGCCAGCAGGGCGGAAATCCGGAGGGGAGCGGCGGAAGCTCCGTTTCCTCCAATCCCCCTGCCTCCTCCGACCAGAGCTTTGAAGAATACCTGAATAACACCATCTTCATCGGGGATTCCCGCAGCAACGGGATGGCCAATTACGGCTTTGTCCCCCGTGACCGGGTATATGCCATTGACGGGGCCAACCACCAGACGGCCCGCACGCAGCGCTTTCTGATTTTAGGCAGCACGGGGCAGCGATTGACCATTGCGCAGGCGATCGCGGTGGTCAAGCCGGCCCGGATGATCGTTTCCTTCGGCATCAACGGGATCGCCTTTATGGGCGAACAGACCTTTTTTGATGAATACGCAGCCTTTCTGGACGAGCTGAAGGCGGCCTCCCCCGATACGATCCTTGTTGTCCAATCGATCCTGCCGGTTTCCGCCGCGCGGGAGGCCGAGGACCCGCGGATGTCCAACGCGACCATTGACGCCTATAATCAAAAGCTGCAGGCGCTGACCCTTGAAAAAAGCGGCCGGTGGCTGGATACCGCTTGGCTGCTGAAGGATTCCCAAGGGGCCTTAGCCGCCGCCTATGACGCGGGGGATGGTCTGCATTTCAACGAACAGGCTTATGAGGCTTTGTTTTCCTATTACGATCAGAACCGCATTTATTAAAAGGCTAAGCGGCCATATTCCCCGGGGAATGCCGGCTCGGCCTCCTTTTCCTTATTTTCTGCGGCGCACCTCCCCGCCCGGGCGGGATGCCGAGAAAGGACGGCGTCTGTGATGAAAGTGGCTGTCATCGGTACGCGTCGGGTGCCGGATACCATTGCGGCACATATCCTCGCCTATCTCCCGGCCAGCACCACCGAATTGGTCAGCGGCGGGGCGGAAGGGGTGGACCGCGCCGCGGAAGAGATCGCCTCTTCCCTCTCCCTGCCAATCCGTCGGTTCCTTCCGGATTATGGGCGGTACGGCCGCCGCGCGCCGCTGATGCGCAACCTTGAGATCATTGAATACGCGGACGAGGTGCTTGCCTTTTGGGACGGCGCCTCCCGCGGAACAATGCACAGCATTGCGGAATGCATCCGGCTGGGCAAGCCGGTACGGGTGATCCCGCTCAGCAGGCTGTACCCTGCCGGCCCCGGCAGCGAGGATACCGACGACGGCACGCTGAACAGCCCCTCCCATGCACATGAAAGGTTGGAACAGGAAAAGCCATGAGCGTTGTAAAAGGCAAAATCGAAGCGAGCATCACCTTGAGCCGGTCTACCTGCTATTTTATGCGCACCGGGAAATGCTCACTGAACATCGTGACCGACTATTATGTGGCAACCTCCACCCGCACCGCCGCCAGCGACCTGCTGTACTGCCCGCGGCTGTACCGGGCGATGCGCAACCGGGAGAGGATGAAGCCCATTACCGTCACCCCCTGCGAATGCGGGCATGCGGAGGTGGTTTCCGGCCATCAGAGGGCCTGCATTGCCAGCC
Organism: Candidatus Avimonas faecium; assembly: GCA_904419005.1. Classification (GTDB taxonomy): domain Bacteria; phylum Bacillota; class Clostridia; order Oscillospirales; family Acutalibacteraceae; genus Avimonas; species Avimonas faecium. The sequence goes on from CAJFQI010000013.1 coordinate 31,601, forward strand.
AGAAAAATTTGGAGCTGATTATTCAGCCGGCCGGTCCCGAAATCAAAGCCGACTGTCCGATCTGCGGCGGGCAGATCACCTTTGAGGAAAACAGCGGCAGCAACCGGATCATTTCCCTGCGGGTCCGTGTGGAGGATGACAAATAAGCGCAGGCAAATCCGCCGGCGCCGGAGGCTCCCTTTTGGCAAGGGCATTCTCCCGCACCGGCGGCTCTTTTTGACGAGAAACCACACCGTTGAAAGGCAACAAGCAGGATGGCTGCCTCATTCGGCATCCAAAAATGTCCGATCGGCGTCCTGCGGCATCTCCGGATTTTGATTCGGAAGGGAAGTCTCTGAATCGCTCCGGCGGATCGGTATGGGAGAAAGCTGCTAAAAAGCGGCAAGCGGGCTTTTCGGCCCGTTTGCCGCTTTTTACATTTCTCAATGATCCGGCTTGCTCGCTTATTTCCGAGCATCCAGAGCCTTTGCAATCATCCGGGCGCATTTGTACACGTCGCCGCCCCCCATCGTGAGGACGAGATCCCCCTTTTCGGCGTGCGCCGCCACATAGTCCGTGATTTCCGGGAAGGTCGGCAGATACAGCGCGCCCGGGATTTTATCGGTAATCTGCCGGGAGGACACCCCCCAGGTGTTCTCCTCCCGCGAACCCATGATATCGCTGAGGATCACCTGGTCGGCCGCCGACAGCGCCTGTACAAACCCGTCCAGATGCTGGGCGGTGCGGGAAAAGGTAAAGGGCTGGAACACGGCCCAAATCCGGCGGTACCCCATCCCCTTGGCTGCGCTGAGGGTGGCGGCGATCTCGGTAGGATGATGAGCATAGTCGTCCGCAACCGTCACCCCTCCGAAGGTGCCGAGAAATTCAAACCGCCGTCCGGCGCCGCGGAAGGAGCGCAGGCCCTCCGCGATCTGCTGCGCATCCGCGCCGCAGAGGTACGCCGCCGCCGCAGCCGCCGTCGCATTCGAAATATTGTGCGCTCCCGGCACGCCGAGGCGGAGGGAGGCAAAAAATTCCCCGTTGTGGTACAGGTCGAACGCGCCGTAGGAGCCGTCCTCAAACCGGCAGTTGCGGGCCGACCACGCCAACCCGGTGCCGGTACCGTACCAGATGAGCTTTTCGGGGGCGATCCCTTCCACCGCCCGGCGGGCGTTGGCGTCGTCGTGGTTGGCGATCACCGCTTTGCTCGCCAGCCCGGCGAAGGTATGGAAGGACGCGATCACATTATCCAACGTGCCGAAATAATCAAGATGGTCGGCGTCCACGTTCAGGATCACCGAAACCGCCGGCGTCATGGAAAGGTAATGGTCCTGGAACTCGCACGCCTCGCAGACAAAGGTATCGCTGCTCCCGGCGCGGCCGTTGGCATTGATGAGTGGCAGGCGGCCGCCGATAAAGACGGTCGGGTCCTGCCCCGCCTGCAGAAGGATCTGCGCCACCATCGACGTCGTGGTGGTTTTCCCGTGGGTCCCCGCCACCCCGACCGCGTTCTTGTAATGGCGGCTGATCAGGCCGAGGAGCTTTCCCCGTTCAATCGTCGGGATCCCGCTCTGCCGCGCCTGCACCAGCTCGGGATTCTGGGGATTGACCGCCGAGGTATATACCACAAGCTCGGCGTCCCCTACGTTTTCCGCCGCCTGATGCATGGCGACCGGGATGCCCAGCCGCGTCATCCGGTCCACATTGTCCGAAGGATTCACATCCGATCCGGTAATACGGTATCCCCGGGAATGGAGGATTTCCGCCAGCGGGCTCATCCCGGAGCCCCCGATCCCCACGAAATGCACCCGTTTGACCGAGCGCAGGATTTCCTGCAGCTGCTCATCGGTGCGTACTGCTGTCTCCATATGTTTCAACCTTTCCGCCGCCTTATTTTTGCCGTCCCCACTACGTGGACACATCCTATTTATTATATTACCGGCGGCAAGGAAAATAAACACTTTTTTCAGCCGGCTGGGCCTTTTTCCTGCCTTTTACCGGCCGCTGTCGGGCGTTGGCTCCCCTCCGCTGCCGCCTTCGCCTCCCAAGGGAACGGCCGCCTCTGCCTGCTGCAAAAAATACCCCAGGCCGCTGTACCGCAGGGTTTTGCGGTCGTTGGCGACCATCTCGGCCACCGTCCGCTGGCTGCCCACGATGACCAAGAGCGACTTGGCGCGGGTCACCGCCGTATACAGCAGATTGCGGTAGCAGAGCATCGGCGGGTTCCGGTAAAGAGGAAGGATCACCGCGTCAAACTCGCTGCCCTGGCTTTTATGCACCGTCACGGCATAGGCCAGCTCCAGATCCATTGCCTCCTGCTTGGTGTAAAAGGCGACGCGGTCGTCGTACCGCACGCTGAGGGTGGATTCCCGCGTATCAATATCCTCAAGCACGCCGATGTCCCCGTTGAACACCCCCTGGCCGACCTCCCCATCGTCCCGGGTCCAGCCGATATCGTAATTGTTGCGGACATGCATCACCTTGTCCCCCGCCCGCAGGGTGGTCCCTTCAATCGTCAATTCCGGCTTTTCCTCCGATTCCGGGTTGAGCAGAGCCTGCAGCCGGCGGTTGAGCTCGCGGGTGCCCAATTCCCCCTTCCGGCCGGGGCAGAGCACCTGCAAGCCGTTAAACACAGTGCAGCCGTATTTCCCAGGCAATCGGTAGCTGCACAAGTCTAGCACCGTCTGGGTCACCCCCTGCGCGCTGTTCTGGGCTAGGAAAAAGAAGTCCCCCTCCCGGAAGGCCAGCTCCGGCATCTGCCCGGCAACAATCCGGTGGGCGTTGGAAATGACGTGGCTTTCCATCGCCTGGCGGAACACCTCGGTCAGCCGCACCACGGGGAGCGCCCCGCTTGCGATCAAATCGTGCAGCACGCAGCCCGGTCCGACCGCCGGGAGCTGGTCGGTATCCCCCACCAGGATAAGCCGGCAGCCGGTTTTCATCGCCCGCAGCAGGCTTTCAAACAGCAGGATATCCACCATGGAAAGCTCGTCAACCACGACGGCGTCGGCATCCAGCGGGTTCTTTTCATTGCGTCCAAAGGCCGGGGTTTCCTCGTCTCCCCACTGCACCTCAAGCAGGCGGTGGATGGTCTTGGCCTCCCGCCCGGTGAGCTCCGCTATCCGTTTGGCGGCCCGGCCGGTGGGGGCGGCGAGGACGACCGTTTCCCCCATCTGCTCAAGCAGCGTGATAATCGCCTTGAGCGTCGTGGTTTTGCCGGTGCCGGGCCCGCCGGTCAGGATCAACGCCCCTTTTTCCACCGCCTCCCGGATGGCCAGCCGCTGCTGGGCGGCGTAGGCGATTCCGCCGCGCTGCTCCATGCTGTCAATGCTCTCCTCCACATGCCGGCCGGGCAGGGGCGGGAACGCCCCGATCAGGCGGATGCGCGCCGCGCAATACTTCTCCGCCCGGTGCAGATGGTTAAGGAAGACAAAGCGGCGGCCCTCAAAGGCTTCCTCCTTGACCGTGAAGGATGCCAGCATATTTTCCAGCGTCTCCGCCACCAGGGACGGTTCTACGCCCAGCAGCCCGACAGCGGTTTGGCAGAGCTTATCCATGGGCAGGCAGGTGTGGCCGTTGTTTAGGTTGTGGCGCAGGATATAGAGCAGCCCGGCCTCTATCCGCCGGGGATCGTCCGCCGGGCGCCCCATCTCCATGCAGATCTGGTCCGCCCGCTCAAAGCCGATATACAGCCCAGTGGTACAAAGGATATAGGGGTTCTGCCGGATCCGTTCCACGGTGGATGCCCCCCACTTTTTCCAGCAGCGCAGGGCCTCCCCGGGGGTCAGGCCATAGCCGGAAAAGGCGAGCAGAACTTCCCGCAGGCCGAATTGGGCGGCATATTCCTCCGCGATTTTCTGCGCCTTGGCCGGAGAAATGCCCTTGATCTCGGCCAGGCGCTCCGGCTGGTTTTCGAGCACCTCCAGCGCGTGGCTCCCGAACTTATCCACAATCCGGATGGCCGTCGCCTGCCCGATCCCTTTGACCGCTCCGGAGGAAAGGTAGCGCAGGATCGCGTCCTCCTCGGTCGGGAGATGGCGCTCGCAGTACTCCGCGCGGAACTGTATGCCGAAGCTGGGATGCTCCACCCAACCGCCTAGCAGGCGGAGGGTTTCGCCCACGCCCACCATCGGCAGTACGCCCACAACCTTATGCAGTTCCTGTCCATCGTCCAGCTCTAGGACCGTCCAGCCGTTGTCCTCGTTGCGGAAAACGATCCTTTCCACGCTACCGATAAGCTGATCGAGCTGTTTTTCATCCATATGTCAGATCACAACCTAGCGCCGCCCTCACGGCTGATTTTTTATCCCTTTTCCGGCGGCGCATTCAAAAATGCCTCCGGCATTTTCCTTCACCGCTGCTTTACTTACCGCCGCCCTCACGGCTGATTTTTTATCCCTTTTCCGGCGGCGCAGCCCTTTCCGCGGCCAAGCCGGTTTCTCCGCTCATTGAAGGATGAACCTATTGTTTAATTATATAACATCTGCTTATTCCTGTAAACGGGGGGCGAACATTTTTTCGATTTCTTGTCCCAGATCCGCCGGCCTGGCCAGCCGGATTTCCGGATACTCGGCACAGACCCGTTCGGCCAGAAGCCTGGTCTCTTCGTCCATCCCGGCATCAAGGATGAGGAGTACACCAGCCAGCTCTTCTATCCAACGTGACTGCGCGGCAAAGGCGCGGATGCGGTATTCCGCATCGGTACAATGCCCGGACAAGGGCAGCACCAGCAGACCGGGGCATGGCTTAGCGGGCCTCATAATCCGCAGGGCCGCACGGCGGATCAGCTCCATGCAGCCGTACAAAGCCAGCAGCAGTACCAACACCAGCATCATGGTTTCACCCATATCCATCCATCCCTTCCGCAGCAGCGGGATACGGCGGGGCAGGCCGCCGCACGCGCCTTTCGTTGCCAAGCACCGGGTGCGCGCCTCAACCGCGCGGCGTCTTGCCCTGGCGCATTGTGTGTTACACGCCGGAAAACGCGTTCCCGCCTCTTACCCGCCCAGCCTTTCCCGCGTGTATTCTATCCTATGCCAAAGGGCAAAAATGGTGCAAAAATCCAGGGAAATTTCTTAAAAAACGGAGGGATTGCAAAACAAGAATTTTGCAATCCCTCCGTTTTGTGTATGTCTATCCCTTTCCCAAAAAGACGAGACGGACCCCGCCTTCTAGACCAGAAACGCCCTGAACAACGCGGAAAGTGGAATTTTTCCGCCATTTACCGCTTTTCCCGTTTCTTCTACCCCCATACTATCCCCGTTTCTACGCCGCCGGGCCGCACCGCCGGAAGCAGCAGTAGGAGCCGAGCACGGAGCAGACGGCGATCAGCGCGAAACCGCCCACGGCAAAGCCGATCGCGGAAATAGGTGCGGATGAAAAGCCGCACAGCGGGATCAGCATGATACCCACGGCGGCGGATATCCCGCCGCTGAACAGCTGCGTCTTCCTCCAAACCGTTTCGCTTGACCGCGTCCACCCATTGCGGACACCAAAGGCAGCGTTCCGTTTGGCCAGGCCGATGAGCAGCATGAGAACCGGCAAAAGGGCATACGGCCACCAAAAGTCTCGGCCTTGATGCGCGGCGAACAGAAATACCGCTGCATTCAGCGCCAGCGCGATGGCGGCCAAATACGCATAGCGGGAATCCTTCTGCATCCAGCGCTGAAACCGGCTTGACCGTCCTGCCGCACGCAAGAGGGAAACGAAGCACACCAAAAAAACAAGCCAAAGGACAATGGGGACACACAAAAGCGAAAAGGGGAAAGCCGTCTCCCCGGCCCTCTCCGCCCAAAGAAGCGGCGCCGCCGTGCCCCCCGCCAGCAGCAAGGTAAATACCGCGAACGCCAGGGCAGCCCGGATTCCGCGCCCCTTTGCCTTTTCCGGTGCGCGGTGATGATTCAAAAAAAAAACCTACCTCCAGTGCATATGCGCCATTCTTTCCGATTGGACTCTTTCCGCCGCGGCACGCCGCCGTCCTCGGTTACGCGCCGCGGACCTTGTGCATTTCCAGCTGCGCCATCACCAGGCCGTAGTAGATGCCCTTGCGGCGCATCAGCTCGTTATGGGTGCCCACCTCCGCGATGCGGTGCTTATCAATCACCACAATCCGGTCGGCCTCCCGCAGGGTCGACAGCCGGTGGGCGATGGCGAAGGTGGTGCGGCCGTGGGTCAGCCGGCCGAGCGCCTCCTGGATCTGGTACTCCGTCTCGGTATCCAGCGCGCTGGTCGCCTCATCAAGGATCAGCAGGCGGGGGTTATGCAGGATGGCGCGGGCGATGGCGACCCGCTGCCGTTCGCCGCCCGAGAGGGTATAGCCCCGCTCCCCCACATAGGTATCGTACCCGTCGGGCAGCTTGGTAATAAACTCATGGGCATTGGCCATCTTTGCGGCCTGGATCACCTCCCGCACCGGGGCGTCCGGCCGGGCAAAGCGGATGTTGTCAAACACGGTGCCGGAAAACAGGAACGTTTCCTGCAGCACCACGCCGATCTGCCGGTGCAGGCAGTCCTGGGAAAGCTTCGGCAGCGGGATACCGTCCACGCGGATTTCACCGTCGTCCACCTCGTACAGCCGCATCAGCAGGTTGATGATGGTGGATTTGCCCGCGCCGGAGGCGCCCACCAGCCCGATCATCTCCCCCGGTTTGACCGTGAGGCTGATGTTTTCAAGCACCGGCTCATAGGTCCTGTAGCCAAAGGTCACGTTGTCAAAGGTGACCTGTCCCTCCAGCTCCCGGTCCACCGCGTCCTTAGGATCCACAAACTGGGCGTCCTCGTCAAGGATATCGTAAATCCGTTCAAGGGCGGTGGTCAGCCGCATCAGCATGCGGGGCAGGCGGCTGACAAATTGCAGCGGCCCATACAGCATATTGGTATAGGCCAGGAACTGCACCAGCTCACCGGGGGTCATCTGATTCTTCAGCACGTCCCCGCCGCCAAAATAGATGACCAGCAGCGTCCCGGAGGTCAGGAAGAAGGTGACGCCGGCATACAGGGTCGCCCAGAAGATTTCGTTGCGGCGGGTAATCCGCATCAGCTCGTCGGTGTACTCGTGGAAGCGCGCGCTCTCCCGTTGTTCCTGGCCGAAGGATTTGACTACCCGGATCCCGGAAATCACGTCCTGGAGCCGGTCGTTGACCTTGTCCTCGGTACGCCAGCGCTTGCGCCACAGCCGGCGCTCGTACCGGCGGGACAGGCGGATCAGCGCCAAACCCACCGGCGCAAAGGCCAGGCCGAGCAGGGCCAGCCGCCAATTCATGATAAACATGGCAATCAGGGCGCCGGCCATGATAAATATCTGGCTGAACATTTGGGAAAAAGCCTGCTCCATAAACTCCCGTACCCGGGCGGCATCCTCAACCACCCGGTTCATCAGCTCGCCCGACTGCCGGGAGTTGATAAAGGACATCGACAGCTCGTTGATCCGGTAAAAGGTACGCGCCCGCAGATCCCGGCTGATCCGGGTCCCCAGGCTGTTGCTCCACAGGGCGTTGGTGATCCACAGAGCGAGAGAGGCCAGCACCAGCACCAGGGTCACGCCGAAAAAGGCGCCAACATCGGCCAGCGTCCCCTCGGCGGGGACCAGGACATCGTCAATAAACCGGCGCTGGACATACTGCTGGAACACACTGATCCCCGACATTGCCGCCATGATGACCGTCAGCGTCAGCAGGGGCAGGGTGTATCCCCTGCAAAGATCCCAAAATCGGCGGAACGTCCTCCCGCCCTTGCCGGCGCAGTGGGGGCACAGGCTGGTGCCGGGGAGCACCCGGCCGCAGCGGGGACACAGCTTTTCCCGCTCCCGGCTCTCCACCAGCCGGCGGTCCCCCCGGCAGAACAGACAGGCGCCGCGGGCCGCATAGGAAATCCGGACCATATGCCGCATACTGAAACGGCAGAGGTACTGATCCTCGCCCTGCCGGCGCACGGCCAGGACGCCGCTGTTTACCTGCGGGGTGCAAAGGACCTCGTCAACCTCCGCCAGGCAGACCTGGTGCTTGAGGGCGCCGCCCTTTAGGACAAACAAGGTGCCCTCGGTTACGGCGATCCAGCCGTCCCCGCACAACCCTCCGTCGTCATTAAGGTCATAAGGTACGCAGTACCGCAGCGGCTTGCCGTGCCGCAGGGGTTTTATCAGGCCGGCTTCCTGGTCCGGCAAGGTAAAGCATAGGTTCAATGGGGTTGCACCGCCTTTCTCGGCAGCCTCTGTCCGCTGCTTATATAAAGAGGTCCAGCTGCTTGATTTCCTTGGCAGACAGCTTATACAAATCGGGAATTTCAAACCGGTTGCCGTCTATATCGTTGATCAGGTAGCGGTTGGGGCCGATGGCGTAGACGTTGCCCCCGCCGCCCGTTCGCACGGTAAAGCGGCAGGCCCCGCGGTCGGTGGTCACGTCCCAATAGGCGTAGCCATACTCTTCCTTGACGCTGTGCACCTTTTCAATCTTGGGGGTAAAATACCGCAGGTTCATCTGCTCCTCCAGCATGGCGCGCATATCGCGGGGAAGGGCGTCCAGGTCCTCAATCAGCCCGATTTCCCTCCCGTCCGCCTCCGGCTCCCGGATTGAAATAAAATGGGTCGGGTCGGAGAAGGGGAAACAGCGGTGGACCGAGACCCGGGGATAGGATTTGACCTCCCCCTCCGGCGTGGTAAATTCCATGCGGACAAAACCGCCCTGCGTGCGGCGGAATACCGTGTTCTCCGCCGTAATTGAACGGATGGCGATGATTTCCTCCACCGCCTTTTTTTCCTGCTGCAGAATATCGGGCTCGCTGTCCGGCCCGGCTTTTGGCTGATGCTTTTGCTCCGCCATAGGGCAAACCTCCGTCCTTTCAACACCGCGGGACTTCCCATGGAGGATACCCCGCCGCGTCTCTTATGTAAAGGGAAATCATTTTTCGCCTCTGTCCGCTTCTCATTCAATCCCGCGCATGGCCAGCGCCTTGGATTGCAGCTGGAGAAGCTTGTAATACACGCCTCGCCGCTGCACCAACTCCTCGTGCGTACCGCTTTCCACCAGCTTGCCGTTGTCAAGCACAATCAGCCGGTCGGCATTGCGCAGGGTGGAAAGGCGGTGGGCGATCGAAATCGTCGTGCGGCCTTGGATCAGCTTTTCAAGCGAAGCCTGGATTGCGCGCTCCGTTTCGGTGTCGACCGACGCCGTGGCTTCGTCCAAGACCAGGATCTTCGGGTCGGCCAGGATGGCGCGGGCGATCGACACCCGCTGCCGCTCGCCGCCCGACAGTTCCCGGCCGCCCGAGCCGATCACGGTATCGTACCCGTCCGGGAGGCGGCAGATAAAGCCGTGTGCGCTCGCCGCAATGGCCGCGCGGACGATTTCCTCCCGGCTCGCGTCGGGGCGGGCATAGGCGATGTTCTCGGCCACGGTGCCCATAAAAATATACGTTTCCTGGCTGACCATGGCCACCGCGCCTCGCAACGATGCAAAGGAGATATCCTTTACATTACTGCCGTCGAGCAGCACCTCGCCATCGTCGGGATCGTACAGCCGGGAAATCAGATTGACCAGGGTGGACTTGCCCGCGCCGGATTTGCCCACAATCCCCAGCATTTCCCCCGCGCGGATGTGGAAGCTGATGTCCTTGAGCACCGGCTTATTGGGCTCGTAGCTGAAGCTGACCCCCCGCAGCTCCACATCGCCTTGAATATCCAGCTGTAAAGGGTTTTCCTTTTCCTCGATCTCCGGGTGGGAATCGATGATTTCAAACACCCGCTGGGCGGAATTCATGCTGCTCGCCCACCAGCGGAACACGTCGGAGAAAAACTCCAGCGGCCCCTGGAGCATCGTCAGGTAGCTGACAAAGGTGAGCAGCTCGCCATAGGTAAAATTTCCCGAGGAGTTCAACAGGATCAGCGCGCCGACACTCCACACCAAGAGGTTGGGGATGTCCCGGGTAAGGGAATAGGCGATGTCGTATTGATTGCCGTAATGCACGACCCGCATCTCGGCGGCGCGGACCCGCTCGTTGACCTTGTCAAACCGCTTGTTTTCGTTTTTCTCCTGGCCAAAGGCGCGGACCACCCGCGCGCCGACGATATCGTCGTTGAGCAGGGAGTACATGGACCGCACCATCCGGGCGCGGCGGCCGTTGGCATGCCAATACCGCGGCCCCACCACATAGCAGACAATAGCGGCCGGCGGGAGCATCACGATGGCGACCAGGGCAAGCTTCCAATTCATGGAAAACATCACGAAGATGGACAGCGCCATCGTCACCACATTAAAAAGGAAATACGGCAGGCCGTCAATAAAGAAACCCATGACCTCGTTGGCGTCGCCGTTGACCCGCTGCATCAGCGAACCGGTCTGCCGGCGGGTGAAGAAGCCGACCGACAGGTCCTTGAGGGAATCAAACACCCGCTGCTTGAGCTTGCAGACGATATCCGGCACCATGTACGCGGTCATCCGCCCGTGGATGATCCCGGTCAGGTGGCGGATGAAATGCGTACCCGCCATGGTGAGCACCAACAGGAGGAGCAGCAGCATCGTGTTGCCTGGGATTCCCAGCTTTTCCGCCAGCTCCCCTCCGCCGCCGAGCACCTGGTCGTACAGCACTGAACCGCTTAAATACGGCCATACCGCGTTCGCCAGCCCCGAAATGGTCACGCCGGACAGCATGACCACAACCCGGAGCTTATAGTTTTTGAAGTATTGCAGAATGCGCACGAATACCGTATGCTTTTCCATGCAGCGCGGGCAGACGGCCCGCCCCCGCTCCGGGTAAGGCGCGCCGCATTTCGGGCAGTAATCCTCCCCGTCGTCCCCCCGCTCCTTTAAGGGCCTCCCGCTCAGCAGCGCGTCCAAATCCTCGCAGAACCGCTGCATCCGGCGCATTTTGGTGCCGGAAAAGCGGCAAAGCCAGGTTTCGGTGCCGTCCACATCCACGGTCAGCAGCCCGCCGACCACCTGGTTGAGGATTTTCGGATTGCCTAAGCGGGAAAGCGAATAGTCGTACAGCTCCGCAATCCCTTCCGGCTGCCGCCGTTTGGGCAGGGAAGCCCCCGCGTAGGCCATCTCGCCGCATTGGTCGGAGACGGCGAAAATCAGCCGCTCAGGCGTCAGCAGCAGGTAAATATTCTGCAGCCCGCCGTCGTTGTTCATATCCGCCGCGGCCAGCGAACAGACCTCGCCGGTAACGATCCCCCGCTCCTCCAGCGCCTTACGCACCGAGCGGGGCACCGGCTTCCACAACGTATCCTTCATATGCCTTCCTTTCTACAGCCTCTCCAGCCTGCGCAGGCACGCCGACAGGGCTTGAACAGGCCCTCCCCTTTTCCGCGGCATTCCATGTCCTTCCCGCAGCGCCGGCCTGCCCTACCCTTCCCGGCGGGCGTCCGGCCCGGAAAAGCCGCGGCGGCCGGCATCCTGCGCGTGGATTTGATCCATTGACCACTCTATCAGCTCCAGCGCCTTGACCGTGTCCCGATGCGGGACGACCGGGCTTTCCAGCACCCCCTGGCTCCAAAGGCGCCGGAATTCCTCCACCTCATAGGCAAAGCCGTCTATTTCCTCAAACTGCCGGATCTCGTCCGGCTTCCCGGTAACATGCAGGGTATACGAATCGGCCTGGAAGAAATGGGGCAGGCTGATCCAGGCGTCCCGTCCGTGGATGGTGGCGGCCATGGTGCCCATCCGGTCGCTCCCGCAGGTTAAAACCGCCGTTTGGCCGTCCGGATATTCCAGCGTCAGCGCCGCAAATTCATCCACGCCGGTCGGCGCGAGCCGGCCGAAGACGCTGGCCGTGCAGTAATCCGGCCCAAAGAGGGAAAACGCCATATGGACGGTATAGATCCCCACGTCCAGCAACGCTCCTCCGCCCTTTGCAGGATCGTAAATCCGGTGGTTGGGATCATAGGGAAAATGGTTGCTGAAGTCGATTACCGCCCCCTTCAGTTCTCCCAAGCCCCCCGATTTCGCCAAGGAGACCGCCTGCCGGCAGGCGGGAAGGTACCGGCTCCACATCGCCTCCATCAGCAGGAGGTTCTGTTCTTTTGCCAAGCGGAACAGAGCCTCCGCTTGCGCGGCGGTCATGGTCATCGGCTTCTCGCAAAGCACCGGCTTGCCGGCCAGCAGGCAGTCGCGCACCGTCTCATAATGGGCCGGATGGAGATTGGCCACATAGACCGCATCCACGCCGCCGTCCTGCAATAGGCGGGCGTAGCTGCCATAAGCCTTTTCGGCCCCCTGCTCCCGTGCGAAGGCTTCCGCCCGCGCGGCGTCCTTGGCTGCTACGGCGGCAAGCGCCATATTGTCCCGTGAAGCGATCACCGACGCCATCCGGCGGGCGATGCCGCCGCAGCCCAGGATCCCCCACCGCAGAAATTTGCTGTTATCCATGCTGTATTCCTCCTTTGACTTGTCCGCCGTTATTCCTGAAACACTCTACAGCCGGTCCGCACCTGACCGATGAGGCCGTCAGCCTCCGGCCGTCCCAAGCGGAAAAACGGCCGCTCTTCCCTTTCTTTCCTTGTCCGTCTGCCGGCCAGGGCCTTGCAAAACCGCCGCGCAGCGCTTTACAAACAGCGATTTAAGCCGGTATAAAGAAAAGGCAGGGCACCCCCGCCAAAAGGCGGCAGCGTCCTGCCAAAACACCAAAGGATGAGCGGGCCTGTAAGCCGAGTTCTGTCGTGAACAGCCATCTATCTCGACCGTATGTTGCCATACGGCTCTAGCCGCCCGTCGAAGCCCATCGGGCCGATGGATTGCTTCAGTCGGCGTTGCACCGGATAGGGTTTGCAGGGCCGCATGGTCTCCCATGCGCCGGTGAGCTCTTACCTCGCCTTTCCACCCTTACCGCGAAAACGCGGCGGTATATCTCTGTTGCACTTTCCCTAGGGTCACCCCCGGCGGCCGTTAGCCGTTATCCTGCCCTGTGGTGCTCGGACTTTCCTCATACCCGCGCAAAACGGATACGCGGCTGTTCAGCCCGCTCAACGCTGTCTATACTAAAGCATCCGCCTGATTTTGTCAACCATCGCCCGCTTTTTCTCGGATGCACCGCCGCCCGCGTCACGCTGAAAC